>JADFVM010000109.1 GCA_015222555.1 Pseudomonadota bacterium | reverse complement strand
TACAGCGCCTCCCTGCCCTCCGCCGATGCAGAGGGTGGCAAGGCCCATAGTCTGGTTGCGCCTTTCCAGCTCCTTCATAAGCGTCAAGATGAGTCTCGCCCCTGTGGAACCGACGGGATGTCCGAGCGCTATTGCACCACCATTGACATTGAGTTTTTCTCTGTCCAGTACACCCATTGCCGTCTTTACACCGAAATGCTCTTTGGCAAATTCCTTTGAGGAAAAGGCTTTCTCACAGGCAATCACCTGGGCGGCAAAGGCTTCGTTAAGCTCAATTAAATCGAAGTCTTTCAACTTCAGCTTCGTCTTTTCGAGTAGCTTGTGTGTAGCGAAAACAGGCCCCAGTCCCATTCTGGCTGGATCCAGTCCGGTATAGGCGAAATCCCTGATATACGCCAGCGGTTTATATCCAAGTGCTTTCGCTTTGGTTTCAGACATGATCAGCAACATGGCGGCGCCGTCCGTTAAAGGCGATGCATTGCCTGCCGTCACCGTTCCATAACGTCTGTCAAAAACCGGTTTTAACTTCTTCAAGGCCTCCATTGTCTGCTGCTCCCTTGGCCCATTATCCTGATCAACGGATTTGTATCCCGGGGCAGGGAAAACCGGCACAATCTCCTCTGCCAGTTTTTCTCTCGCTGCCGCAGCTTTTTGATGACTTGTCAGGGAAAAGGCATCCTGATCTTCTCTAGTAATGTCAAACTCTCTGGCAAGGGTTTCCGCCGTTTGCCCCATATTCTTGCCACACACAGGATCAGTAAGGCCCAGCATCACACCAACAATCGGCTTTAGATGGGCCGGCCTGAGACCTCGGATAATGTCAATTTTTTGGGCAATCGTCTTTGATCTCTGAAAATTTGTGATTATATCCTGGAGCTGAGGTGTAAAATAAAAGGGAATCTGACTCATGGACTCCACGCCCCCGGCAGCAACGACCTCACTCTCACCAGTAATGATTTGAAGATAGGCGTTGGTCACGGCCTGCATTCCTGAGGCACAGTTCCTATTGACGGTATAAGCCGACACTGACCTGGGGATCATGGCCCTCAGAGCAATAACCCTTGACGGGTTGCTGGAATCGACGGGCTGTGAGACGTTGCCGATAATCACTTCATCAATGATGGACGGATCGATCTCTGAGCATTCTACCAGTTCTCTTAAGGCAATTCTTCCCAGTTCGATGGCAGAGGTGTCTTTAAAATCAGTGCCCGATTTTATGTAGGGCGTTCTCAGTCCATCAACAATTACAACCTTTTTCATAAAAATCCCCATCCTTTTTTTTCTTTAGACTATCAAAGCTTAGGTGCAGTTGCAACTTAAATTGAGCCTGTTAAAATTACAAAAATGTAAAGATCCAAACTGAAAAACAGAAGGGTAATGTTCATCTATTTATTTTCAGTTTTTCTTGAAGCAAGGCTTTGAAAAAAATAGCATTGTTTTTTCATTACTGCCTTGATTCAAGACAGTTCATGAAGTATCATCTAAAAGGTATCCATTCAAAAGCTTTTAGCTAAACAGGGGCTCCTTTCATTATGCTTAGAACAGGCTGTCCAAAATGCAAAAAACCAATCTATTCCAAGCTGTTGGCAGAAGTAAGCCATGTCGTCTGCCCCAATTGTCAATGTGATGTTCCCACAAAGGAACTATTTATTACGGCCAAGGAATATACCATGCTGAGAAGTGATCTCTTATCCAGGGTGCACCGGTATGAGAAACTCTTCAAAGAGGCCGAAAAAGAATTGGCCCTAATGAGAAATAACAAAGGGGTGGCTGCAGAAAGCATCCAGAGTATTCAAAAGTTTGTTTCCACATTAAAGGAAATGCTTGACGGGGCCAGAGACCATGTAAGGCTTCAGGCGCCGAATATAACGGTTAAATACATTTCAGGGAAAAAGAGTCACAATACCGAGCTGATAAACCTGAGCACCGTCGGTGCCTGTATTGAAGCAAAAAGCATCACTTCCCCTCCAGCATCCAAAGGACCGGTGACTCTTCTTGTGCAACTACCTGACAGTAAAAAGGAGCTTACCATCAACGGACAGGTTACCTGGATAAAGAAAGGGATAAATAACAGCAAGCTGGATATAGCGATAGGCATTCAGTTTGAAAAAATGGATAAAGACATCCGCTTAAAAATCTGGAACTTTCTTATTGGTCTCGACAAAACTGATCATTACTGACTTTCTTCTCACGGGAACGGGGGCATCTGTTATGCAAAACCATCTCCTCCCCTTGAGGGGGGAGAATTAAGGTGGGGGTGAAATCAAGTCTTCGCCGTATCTCTTCATTGAGCGATTGTACGAAGTAAATTCAAGTCTTGGCAGGCACTCATCTTGGAGCAAATCTGCGAAGCAAAAAGTTCGTTTATTTCCCCCCTCACCCTGTCCCTCTCCCACCAAGGGAGAGGGGATTACAAGGAG
>JADFVM010000108.1 GCA_015222555.1 Pseudomonadota bacterium | reverse complement strand
TGCAAAAGAAAAAGCCTTTCGCCTGATGGGGCTTGGTGCTGTTTTTTCGGCCCTTGTCATGCTGGCGATCCTCTTTTCGTCCATTATTGGCAATGGCTATTCTGCCTTTCAGCAGACCTTTATTAAGCTGGAGATTGTTTTTGATGCAGACGAGATTGATCCTGACGGAAACAGGGATCCCGAGGTGCTGTCGCAGGCCAACTATGGCGGGCTCGTCAAAAAGTCATTGCGAAGCACTTTTCCTGATGTTAAAAAACGGCGTGAAAAGAAGGCCCTCTACAAGATCATCAGTCCCGGCGCTGGATTTGAGCTGCGGGAGATGGTCCTGAACAATCCTGATCTCATCGGGACGACGCAGAAGGTCTGGCTCCCTGCTGATGATGACATCGATATGCTGATGAAGGGACATATCAGGCGCGACGTTGAATCATCAGATCGGCGTGTTAAAGACAACCAAATCGGCTGGGTCGACAAGCTCATAGAAAAGGGTGAGATCAAAAAGCGCTTTAATACCACCTTCTTTACCCATGGCGACTCAAGAGAGCCGGAGCTGTCCGGAATCTTGGGGGCCGCCGTCGGGTCTATTTATACGATGATCATTACACTCCTCCTTTCTTTCCCCATCGGCGTGATCACTGCCATCTACCTTGAGGAGTTTGCGCCGAAAAACCGCTTCACCGACATTATAGAGGTGAACATCAACAACCTGGCGGCTGTTCCATCCATTGTGTTCGGCCTGCTGGGTCTTGCTGTTTTCCTCGGCTTTTTCGGCCTTCCCCGTTCAGCGCCGCTGGTGGGAGGCCTTGTCCTCACACTGATGACATTGCCCACTATCATTATCTCTTCCCGTGTTGCATTGCAATCAGTGCCGCCATCAATCCGGGATGCGGCGCTCGGTGTGGGAGCCTCAAAGATGCAGTCCATTCTCCATCACGTACTGCCGCTGGCCCTGCCGGGCATGTTGACAGGCACCATTATAGGCTTGTCTCGGGCCCTTGGTGAGACGGCGCCGCTTCTCATGATCGGTATGGTGGCATTTATTGTCGATATTCCGGGAGGGTTCTTTGACCCGGCCACGGTCCTGCCCGTGCAGATCTATTTGTGGGCGGACAGTCCTGAAAGGGCCTTTGTTGAAAGGACATCGGCGGCAATTATGGTATTATTGACATTTTTGATTCTCATGAATGGACTTGCCGTATTACTTAGAAATAAATTTGAAAAACGCTGGTAGGAGAAAATATAATGGCCGATACTAAAACAACTGAAACCGTGGGCCGGCCCTTTTTAGAAGAGGGTGAGGCAAAAATAAAGTGCCGGGATGTTAATATATTTTACGGTGAGAAACAGGCCATTACAAAGGTCAGTGTTGATATCGGCGCCCATGAAGTGACCGCCTTCATCGGTCCCTCCGGCTGTGGTAAATCGACTTTTATCCGGGCAATAAACCGGATGAACGATACCATTTCAATATGCAGGACAAAGGGGAGCATCACCATCGACGATGAAGAGATTTATGATCCCCATGTTGATACCGTTGAGCTGCGCGCAAGAGTAGGAATGGTCTTTCAGAAACCGAATCCCTTTCCGAAGTCAATCTATAACAACGTGGCTTATGGTCCCCGCATCCACGGCATTGCGCAGAACAAAGGCGAACTCGATGTGATCGTGCAGACCAGTCTGGAAAAGGCGGGTCTTTGGAGCGAGGTGAAGGATAACCTGAATCATCTTGGGACGGCATTATCCGGAGGACAGCAACAAAGGTTATGTATTGCCCGCGCCATTGCCGTGCAGCCCGATATTATCTTGATGGATGAACCCTGTTCCGCCCTTGACCCCATCGCCACGGCCAGGATCGAGGAGCTCATCGATGAATTGGGCAGTCAATTCTCCATCGTTATCGTCACCCATTCCATGCAGCAGGCCGCCCGTGTTTCCAGGCGTACCGCTTTTTTTCATCTAGGCAAACTGATCGAGTGTGATGAGACTGAGAAGGTATTTACAACCCCCTCTCATAAGCTGACGGAAGATTACATTACAGGGAGATTCGGTTAAGTGAAAAAGGTCCTTTTTGTTTGTGTTGAAAACTCCTGCCGATCCCAGATGGCAGAGGCCTTTGCCGGAATTCATGGTGAAGGCATTGTTGAAGCATACAGTTCGGGTTCAAAACCATCAGGCCTTGTTAACCCCAGGGCCATTGCATCGATGAGGGAGATCGGTTATGATCTTTCAAGACACGACTCAAAAGCGCTTACGGAAATACCTGATCTTGAATATGACTATGCCATCACCATGGGTTGTGGTGATGAATGTCCTTTTGTAAAGGCCAAAAAGAGGGAAGACTGGGGGATTCCCGACCCAAAGCAGATGGCCCCGGAAGAGTTTGCCGGAGTGAGGGATCTTATTGAAGAGAGGGTGAAAGCGCTCATATCGAAACTTAAATAAGCAGTTAATATTGCAAATTTTTACGTTTTAGGGGGAGGATTCATGCCGCAACATATTGTAAAGCAGTACGAGGAAGAGCTAAGACAGATCAAGGAGAAGGTGATTCGTCTCGGCGGTCTTGTGGAACAGCAGATTGTCAATGCCATTAAAGCACTGACTGACAGAGACACCCTGCTGGCTGAAGAGGTGATCGAAAAGGATCATGTCGTCAATGGCCTTGAAGTCGAGATCGATGAACTCTGCCTTAAAGTCCTTGCTCTAAGACAGCCTGCGGCATCGGATTTGAGACTGATTACAACAGCCATCAAGCTCATCACCGACCTGGAAAGGATTGGAGATAAGGCCGTTAATATTTGTGAAAGAGCGATTGAGCTTAATGAAGAGCCTCCTTTAAAGCTCTATGTTGATCTCCCGAAAATGGCTGAGGCCGCCCAGAAAATGCTGCGAGAGAGTATCGATGCTTTTATTAAAAGGGATACTGCTCTTGCAGAAAAGGTTCTTGTCGATGATGATATTGTTGATGACCTTCACAGAAAAATATTTAAGGAACTGCTGGACTATATGATCAAGGATCCCGGCAGCGTTTCAAGGGCGATGAAGGTCATGTTTATCTCAAAATACATCGAGCGAATCGGTGATCATGCGACAAATATAAGCGAGATTGTCATCTTCATGGTTAAAGGAAAAGTGATACGGCATATGATACCTGATGAACAGCAATAAGTTCTTATCTCTCGCAAAGGCGCAAAGACCGCAAAGTTAATATGAATGAGAATGAAATATCCAAAGTTATTGTTAATACATGCCTTAAGGTGCACAAGAGATTGGGCCCGGGATTGCTGGAATCTGTATATGAAGAGGTCTTATTTTACGAACTAAATAAATTAAAGCTAAAATGTGAAAGGCAAGTCGCTATGCCTGTCTTTTATGATAATCTTAAACTTGATATTGGTTTTCGGGCCGATTTGATTGTAAACAATAAGGTTATCTTAGAATTAAAATCTGTAGAGACGATACTCCCTGTTCATAAAAAGCAACTTCTGACATACCTCAATATTTCAGATATTAAGTTAGGCTTACTACTAAACTTTAATGAAGAACTCATCAAAAACGGAATCACACGAATAGTTAATAATCTATAACTTAACCTTTGCGTGCTTTGCGCCTTTGCGAGAGATAAAAAGCATATGCCCAAAATACTCATTATAGACGACGAAAGAGATCTCATCGATCTTCTTTCCTATAACCTGGAAAAAGAGGGATATTCCATTCTTATCGCCCTTGACGGATCACAGGGGAAGGAGCTGGCCACAAGTTCCAATCCTGATCTGATCATTCTGGATCTCATGCTTCCCGGTATTGACGGCCTTGAACTTTGCCGCATGTTACGAAAAGAACAGGAAACAGCCTCCATACCCATTATTATGCTTACCGCCAAAGGGGAAGAGATCGACAAGGTTTTAGGTCTTGAGATGGGGGCCGATGATTATGTGACCAAGCCCTTCAGCGTCAGGGAGATTGTGGCCCGCGTCAAGGCACAGCTCAGAAGAACAACAAAAGATAATAAAGCTGTAGAAACCTATCAATTCGGCGCACTGAGTGTCGACATTTCAACCCATGAGGTCACTATCAACGGCAGGCATATCAAGCTGAGTCCGCTGGAATTCAAACTTTTGAAATTTTTTATTACCCATCAGGAACGGGTTTACAGCCGGGATCAGCTTCTGGATTATGTCTGGGGAGATGAAGCCTATGTTGAGCCGAGAACGGTGGATGTACATATCCGTCGTCTTCGGGAAAAAATAGAGCCCGAAGGGACAAAACTCATCAAGACGATTCGCGGCGCGGGCTACAGATTTTCCGCCACAAATGACGGAGGCATGGAGTGAAAAAAAAACTGTTCCTGCCCGTGCTGTTTTCTCATCTTCTCGTTATTCTTCTTTCCATTCTACTCTATGTCATTTTCGAAAACATCTATTCCGATTCCGTTAAAGCCGCTTTGACGGCACTTCCCTTGGGGCTTATTACAGCAGCTTTCTTCACATTCAGGTTTTCTAAACGGATTTCCGGCAGACTTGAAAAAATGTCGCTGCTGGCAGACAATATTTCCCGCGGCAACCTTGACCAACCCCTGCTGGTTCAATCCGACGATGAAGTCGGTACTCTGGAAGCGAGTCTTGCCAGGATTGCGCCTGCACTAAAGGTGATTATCGAAGATCTTGAGGAAAGGGAAGGGCAAAAGGGGGCCGTCCTTTCGAGTATGGGAGAGGCCGTTCTGGTAACGGACAGGCAGGGAGTCATCACTCTCACCAATAAGAAAACGAGAGAACTCCTAAAAGCAGGTCTGGCCGGAAAGGGGATTGCCGAAGTATTCAGAGATCCGACTTTTCTTGACCTCATTGAAGAGGGGAATGAAAAGTGGAGCACTGTGAGCGGTGAATTTACAATTTTCGACCCCAGGCAGATTACCTTTCATGCAACCATATCGCCCCTCATAAAGAATATGAAAATCCTTGGTTCCGTCATTGTTCTTCATGATATCTCCATGCTTAAAAAACTTGAAACCATGCGCAAGGATTTCGTAGCCAATGTTTCCCATGAACTCAAGACACCGCTCACCTCCATCCGCGGTTTTGCGGAAACTCTGTTAGACGGGGGCATGGACGACAAAAAACATGCGGGAAAATTCCTGGGCACCATATTAAACAATGCCCAGCGGCTCAGCCGGCTTGTGGACGACCTTCTCACGCTGTCAAACATAGAACTGGGCAAGGTGACATTTGATATTCGAGAGGTCAATCTTTCGGATGTTATCAATTCGGTCATGTCAACACTTACTCCAAAGACGACCCAAAAGGGACTTGAACTGAAAAATGAGTTAAAACAGGCACTCTATGTTCGTGCCGACAGAGACCGCCTCGAACAGATTCTGATCAACCTCATGGATAATGCCATAAAATTTACGGGAGAAGGTTCCGTCACCGTAAGGGCTCAACAACAATCGGAGCGTATCACTATTTCCGTGACTGATACCGGCGTCGGTATCCCTGAAAATGATCTGCCCAGGTTGGGAGAACGGTTTTACAGGGTCGACCCTGCCCGGTCGCGGGAGCTTGGCGGTACAGGACTGGGGCTTGCCATCGTTAAGCACCTTGTAACATCAATGGGAGGCACGCTGGTTTTTGAGAGTGTTGAAGGTAGGGGCACGACGGTCCGTTTCAGCCTGCCGACGGCATAACATTTTCCGTCCTCTCTTTATACTATCCAGTGACGGAAAGAAATAGCGTTTT
>JADFVM010000107.1 GCA_015222555.1 Pseudomonadota bacterium | reverse complement strand
TGAAATGGTAAAAAACGGTACGATTACTTAAAATTGAACAATCAATGTTCAAAATACAACAGGGAGTGGAAGTTATATTCTGTAAAAAATGTGAATAACGTATTGATTATATAGAATAAATTTAAGGTATAATGTCGTGTTCAATATCGGGCGTCCGGCTGACAAGAGGGAGGTAAAAGAGGTAAAATTTGATCAATCATTTCGTGCTAGGATGGCAAGGCTCTGTCGATTGGCATCAAACAGGCTTGTATGGAAGGAAGGACTGCCTATGATCAACAACCACGTAGCAAGCAGCGAGGTATGAACGTGGAGATAATGTTTGGATCATATTGAAAGTATAATGTCGTGTTCAATATCGGGCATCAGGATGACAAGCCGGCGGTAAACGAGGTAATAATTTGGTCAACCATTTTTTTGAAGGACGGAAGGGCTCTGTCGATCGGCATCATACAGGTGTGCATGGAAGGAATGCCTCTGATCAAGTACACCACCGCAGGCAGCGGGGCATGGATGTGGAAATAATGTTTGGATCATATCACGGCAAGCCGGGTGAATGCACTCGCTATGGAATCAAGAGATTATGCCTCAGTTAAAATGGCTTCTTTATACCGTATTTCTTCATTTTACTGTACAATGTGCCTCTGGCAATTCCCAGAGTGACAGCAGCTTCTTTCAGATTCCACTGACTTTCTTCAAGAATATTTAAAATAAGGTTAAACTCTGCATCAGCCAGAGTCTTGGATCTAAGATTAAGTGTAAGCTCATTTTCATTTAAAACTTGTCCTGTCCCGATCGTTGAGGGAAGATTATCAGGCTTGATTTCACGCCCGTTACAGTATGCCACACCCCTTTCTATAACATGAGACAGTTCCCGCACATTTCCTGGCCATTCATGTTTCATCAATAAACACATAGCTTCGTTTGAAATGGAACGAATATTCTTCTTCATCTTGCGGCAGGACCTTTTCAGAAAATAGTCAATGAGAAGCGGGATATCAGCTTTTCTTTCTCTGAGCGGGGGTAAATGAATAATAGCAGTATTTATTCTGTAAAAAAGGTCCTCTCTGAATTCTTTATTCATTGCAGCATGGGAAAGGTCTTTATTTGTTGCACAGATAAACCTGAAATCACTTTTAAGTGTTTCATTTCCTCCTACTCTCTGAAATTCCCACGTTTCCAGAACGCGTAACAACTTAACCTGGGTATAAGGTGTAAGTTCACCGATCTCATCCAGAAAGAAAGTGCCGCTGTTAGCCATCTCAAACATTCCTTTCCGCTGGGAAGTGGCCCCGGTAAAGGCCCCTTTTTCATGGCCAAACAGTTCACTTTCTATAATGCCTTCTACGAGTGCCCCACAGTTGATTTTTATAAAAGGTTTATCCTTTCTCAAACTTTTATAATGTATTGCATTGGCGACAAGTTCTTTTCCAGTCCCATTTTCACCTACAATCATAACAGAAATATCTGTTGCTGCAACTGATGAAATCTCCTCAAATATATTGTACATCTGTGATGTATTGCCAATGATATTTTCATAGCGATAGGTTTTTCTTCGATTATCTTCAAAAGTGACTGTCTTTTCCCAGTATTGTTTCTGATCGATAAGCTTATCGATGAGCATTAATAAAGCCTTTATTTCAAAAGGTTTCTCAATGAAGTCATAGGCGCCCATCTTTATCGCCTTTACAGCCAACTCCACAGTGCTATATTCCGCTAATAAAATAACGGAAATATAGGGATATTTTTCTTTTAGTTTGGTAAGAAGCTCAAGGCCACTCATTTGAGGCAGGTTAAGGTCTGTTATCACCAAATCAAAAGAACGCTCATCGGTCAGACCTAGCGCTCTTTCTCCGTCTGTTGCCGTCTCAACAGCAAAGCCTTTCTTTTCTATGCATGTTGAAAGACATTTCAAAATTTCAACTTCATCATCAACAATCAATATTTTAAAATCTTTAGTCATAGATAAATACTTTTTTCAAGTTTAAAAACTAATCTCTCTTGCTAAAACCTTTTTCAATATCTTTTCAATTTAATAGACTGAAGTCAAGTTCAGCCATCTGCCCGCCATTTTTCAGGACTACTCTAAAACAAGATTTCTTTTCTCCAATTAAGAGCAAGCTCTTATTTTAATCTGCATCACTAAGAGAATGACCTCATTAATATTTTTAACTCTTAATAAATAGCGCTTATATAGAGTTTTCCAGATAATACCAGACTGACATATGAATGGCAAATTCCTATTGATTACTGATCGAAATGTTGCATTTATTTAAGTTTCTGAAAGATCACACTTTCAGGAAGTTATCGAGGTCTTCGGCAACTTTTAACGGAGGATAGCTCTTCGAACGTGGAAGAACTATTGTGATGTAATCCTGCTAAGCATACGTTTACGTATAAAGCCAAGGATGTGGCGGTGTAATGCAGAGGGCAAAAGGCGGATAGAAAGAAGGATGGTCGGGAGGGGATCCTTCCAGCTCCACATAACGTGAACACGTGAAGTAAGGGCTGTTTTCGCTATTGTAACTAAGCGAATAAAGGCCTTCCCCATGCCTGTCTTACCTGTCAACAGGGATTCTTTTAATGATAACAGTTCACCCAGAGTCCATGCATAGTGTAGCCCCACCTTGCATGGCTCTTCCCTGCTTGTTGATTCAACGTTATATCGGCCATTGACAAGGTCAATTGCCATCTTCGGTAAATCCAGCCCGGCATGGTATACAATGGCAAAATTCGCGCCCAGGCGAGGATTAAGCTCCAGAAATGACATGAAATTGTGAGTGGCATCGACAATGAACTGCACACAACCTATTCCCGAGTAATTTAAATATCTCACCATGGCGTGGCAGTAATTCTCCAATTCTGGTGTGATTGCTATGGTTACGCCGCTCACCGCCAGTCCCGTGCCATCGGTTGCATCAGTTCTTAAAATTTTAACTTCCGAAAGGTTTATAATCCTTCCCGCCACTGCGAAAAAATAGACATTATGACGGGGACCGGGAACATGTCTTTGAACAAGTAGTTTTTTTGTGTCCTGATGGCCACATTTTAAAGATCTCTCTGCTCGACTCTTCATCTTGACAAATGACCGCTTTTTTACCGAGTAAGCTAATTTTGGAATTAACGGGCTTTGCAATGCAGGGGTATCCGACCATGTTGAACGCGGAAAATAACTCTTCAAGGGGAGGTTACGCTGGCATGGCTGGCCTGGGGAATACCCAACTTATCGGCAATCTGCAACATTTCAGCTTTATCCAGGCAGGTTCGGACCTTTTGTGGCGA
>JADFVM010000011.1 GCA_015222555.1 Pseudomonadota bacterium | reverse complement strand
GAATAGTCCCGAGAGACAGTAACTCCCTCAAGACCTTTTGCCCACTCGGCCACGGCCTCACAATCCACAGCACCGGCAATGTTCAAACCACACTGGCAAATATAAACACCTGTTCGTATCTCTTCTTCAGGGATACTTAAAGCAGCCTGTGCAACGGTCATCGACTAACCTCCTTGATTGTTAGTAGTATGTTGTCAGCGGTCAGTTGCATGTCCATAGAAGCGTCTTTTTATGTATCCTTACAACGGACAACAATCAACTGACATTGATATGATATTAGAATCCCAAATTTTCTTACATGCATCTTAACGATTCAATTTAATGTGAAGGCTCGCTATCATTTCCTTCTATTGATTCCGCAAGTATAGAAGAAATATCCCGGATCTTCATGGAGAGATCCTGAAAAAGGTTTACATCATTCATGGCGCAGGTCAGATGTACCTGGCATTTTGGACATGCTGTAACGATCATATCGCTTTTGGTACCTTTGGCCTCTAAAAGACGTTCAACCTGCATCTGTTTGCTAAAGCGGTCACAGTGCAGCCAGGCGGAATTTCCGCAACACCAAGCGCCGGCGCGAAAATGGGGCATCTCTCGAAGTTCCATGACAGATCCGAGCAGTTTTCTCGGGGCATCATATACTCCCTGAAAACGTCCCAACCGGCAGGGATCCTGATAAGTAGCGATTTTATTTAGTTCTTTTCCTGCTGAAAAGCCGATTTTTTGCAAATATTCACTTAAATGCATCACCTCAAAGGGAAAGTCTTCTTCTGTTTGGTTATAAAGATTTTTTAATGTGTAGCTGCACTCCCCGCAGGATGTTATAATAGTTTTAACACCGGCCTTCTTAAAGGCTTCGATATTAAGGCTGCGCAGTTTATGAAACGATGTCTCATCCCCGGTCCAGATCAGGTCATGCCCGCAACACCGTTCATCGGGTAAAACAACTGGCTGAATGCCTATCGAGTTGAAAATTTTCACTGTATCAAAAGCGATCTTTTTTAATTTTACATTCATACTGGAAAAAAAGGTCTCCAGATATGTAAGGCAGCCGGAAAAATAAAGGATTTCTCCTTTGGAAGCAATTTTTATTTCCGGTGTAACCCAATCTAGGCGGTTCTGGGTCAATTCCGGTGCCGTCTGCATACGCATCAATCCCTGCAATGCCCCGCCGTGACTGAGATGACCTTTGAAATCTTCTGTTATGAAGAGAGGGCGTATCGCCCGAATAAATTCGGTAAAAGAGATACCAATGGGACACCGTTCATTACAAAGCCCGCAGGTAAGACATGTCCAGACCTTCTCTTTGACATATTCACTGTCAAGTCCTTCTTCAATGACGTATTTGGCTACAAGGCGCGGAGAAAAATCCCTGTCCACCTGTGCCAGGGGGCAGGCACCTGTACATTTCCCGCATTCAACGCAATGAAATATCTGAAACTTTTCTATAAGTTCGGATAGGGTATTATTCTGATTCAATAGATGTCCTCAATAAACTACGGCACGAATGGCGATTTTTTTAATTTATAGACTTCTTTTGCAAAGGAGTCGATTTCTTCAAGCAGCCTGTTTTTTTCATTAAAGGAGTATTTAACAGATCTGAATCGTTCAGACTCCAGCCCCAGAATATGTATGAGTGCCTTAATCGGTTCAGCTATTTTTGTGGATTGTTCCGGCCCGGGACCATACCGGCATTCCTTATCCTTGCACCCTAAAACCATCACCCCTTCTGCACCTTTCTCAAAGGCAAAAAGGACCAT
>JADFVM010000010.1 GCA_015222555.1 Pseudomonadota bacterium | reverse complement strand
GGAAAAGGGAATTTCCCTTCCACCGATTCGATGGCCGCCGTTTCCTCTCCACCGATATAATGCCCCGAAGTACGGTGAATCCGCAACTCAAGGATTCCCTCCATCAGATCATTTACCGACTTATAAAGGTCCGACTCGATCCACTGATTGACGGCCTTTTCCATCGCCTCAAGAGCTTTATCCAGTTCGGGGTTTATATAAAATACGATCCTGTTAATACCTGTTGCAACAGCCGCGATGACAGCACCCTCTATAACCTGGTGCGGTGTTTCTTCAAGTAATACACGGTCTTTAAAGGTGCCCGGCTCATCTTCATTACCATTGCAAATGAGATACTTGTCGCCTTCTGACTTCTGATTAACAATAAATCCCCATTTCACATGGGTAGGGAAACCGCTTCCACCCAGCCCTTTAAGGCCGGCATCCTTGATTAGCTCCAATATAGAGGCAGGATGGGCAAGCGCTTTTTGAAGGCCTTCACCGCCACCCACTTCAAGCCACTGCTCAAAATCAGCACCGATACGGTTATTCTCATGTAATAGAACCTGGTTTACGAGGCTCATGAGCCACCTCCCTGTTTTGCATAATCAGGAAAAAGTGCAGGTGATTTAGATACCATGGGAAGTCCTGCATGGGTCAGTTCACGCCTCAACCGGCTTAGATGTTCTATAGTGACCTTTTTATGTCCCCTGCCATGAATCAACTCCGCCGCTTCACTTCCCGCGATCCTGCCAAAGCAGATGATCTCCAGAAGGGCATTGCCCATAATTCGGTTTCGACCATGCATGCCGCCGCTCACTTCACCGACACAGTACAGACCAGGCACCGTACTTATGCCCTTCTCGTCGATTACTGCCCCGCCATTCTGATAATGCAGTGTGGGATAAATTAATAAAGGCTCTTCTTTCGGATTAATTTTACACATCTTTCCTGTGAGTAAAACTTTCGGAAAACGTTTCTCCAAAAAACCGGGATTTTCCCTCTCCAGCGTTGGTGTGTCCAGCCAGACACCTTTCACACCATCGCCATCATCGATGCCCCTGCCTTCTGCACATTCTTTTAAAATAGCTGAAGTCACACAGTCCCTTGGCTTCAATTCATCAATAAACCGTTCGCCCAATCCGTTTAAAAGGCGTGCCCCGGCCGATCGGATTCCTTCGGTAATAAGTGATCCTGCCATATGCCTGGGATAGGCCATGCCCGTGGGGTGATACTGAAAGGAGTCGATATCCCTCAATTTTGCGCCCAGTCGGTAGGCCAGAATTAGGCCGTCAGCTGTAGCGCCAATATGATTGGAGGTTGGAAAGCCGTTGAGATGCAGCCGTCCTATGCCGCCTGTGGCCATAATAACGGCCTGTGCCTTGATAATGGTGTAGCTCTTTTTGTTAAGCGACATGACAATGGCACCGGCACAGTGACCGGATTCGTTGGTAAGGAGTTCCACAACCGGATTATATTCCCACACATCCACATTGCGGTTAAGCACTCCTTCCCTCAGGGTGCGCATCATTTCAAGACCCGTATAATCCCTGTAATAAACAACCCTGTCTGCCGAGGTACCACCGGCCCGTCTCGTTACAAGATCACCAAACTGGTTTTCGTCGAACTGCATCCCATGTTGAATGAGCCAGCGAATGACATCGGGCGCTTCCATGACCAGCTTTTCAACGAGCTTTTTATCTGCACAGTGATGCCCGGCCTTAATAGTGTCATCAAAGTGCATCTGCGGCGTATCATTTTTTTCAATGGAGGCCTGAATACCGCCTTCCGCCATGACGGTATTGCTGTCACCCAGTCTAAGTTTGGTTGCAAGAATGCCCCTGGCCCCTTTTTCAGCAGCAACCAGTGCTGCTGCGCATCCTGCTCCACCGCCGCCGATAACGAGGACATCGGTCTCATACACAGGAGCGCCTGCAAGATCAGCCTCATCGATCATGGCATCTGATTGCAAAAGATCAGCCAACTGTTTGTGACACTTGTCCCCTTTATTTGGTCCCACCTGCAGTGAAACCATAGAGGTTTCATCATAGTCTGGATGAAATTTCTTCAGCAGTTCCGGAACATCAAGCTCTTCAGGGGTCACTGTTTTATCCCTGTTGGCATGATAATTTTTAAGCGCCGCTTGTCTGGATATACCTTTAGCCATATGAAGCCTTGCTACATGAATAACAAATTCTTAATATTCAATTTTAAAGCGCCCCTTTCTAATCTCTTCCAGGCGGTTGATAAGATTGGAGGGGCGGATATGAAAATAGGCGGAAACACGCCTGCAGAAAATCCCCACATGATTGGGGGTAATTCTTTCGGGGCAGGAGGTCAGACAAAGGCCGCACATGACACATTCAAGGAACAGTTCACCGGCCTCCCTGAATTTCCCTTCAACAGCCAGATCGACGCCCTTTTCAACATCAATATCTTTGGGGCATGATTTTGTACAGCCGCTGCAATGCCTGCAATGGGCCGCTTCCGGGAAGACATGATGAAAATGTCCCTGCGTTTCCCATGAATTCTTAAGATCAGACAGTTCATAGCTATGATGGTTGGGGGTGGGGAAAACAAGAAAGATGATCTGCATCCCATCTTCAGTCATTGTCTGACAACCCAGCTCTGTTGTTATCTCAGTGCCGCCTGCCCGGCGGACAAGAACTTTACAGGCCCCACAAACCCCTTCCAGGCAGCCCACACCGTGCACCATGGGATAACCTGCATGCCATACCGCCTGGATGGCTGACATGGGTGTAGGAAGAGCAATATCTTTACCGTTTATATTGACGTTTATCTCTTTTTCTTTCATCAGTAAATTCGCTTAAATGACCGAGTTTATCCCTAACATGTTATTTATCAGCTTATTCAGATGTCAAGAGTCTGATTTTGGTTTCATAAAAAATTGTCTAATTGTAACATAAACGGCAATTGGCACAAGTAAGAATTATAAACTCACATAGAAAAAATGCCGGAGAAATCATAGCACCCGACAATATAGAGTTGAATTCTAAGGTCTACGTCTGGATGTCTTTCTTCGGGCCAAAGGGAGATACTGGAGACATGGTGATTGAATTCAAAAAGAATGATGTTACCTGGAAAGCAGCTCCAATGACCGTCACCGGCACTACACGATACAGAACATGGGCTCATTATAAGTTTGGCAAGGCTGGAGACTGGACAATTTCAATTAAGAGAATTGATGAAGAAAATGGGCGCAGTGTGGTATTGAAAGAAATTATGGTTAAAGTTCAATAAAGTTCTGTGTGAACCGGGTTTAATCTGTTATTTTATCCTCTGGCTGCAAACAAATAAGCTACCATGCCCAAAGAGTGGGGTTTTTAAAGATTTCAATAAACTGGGAGATCCTCTTGCATTCTCCACAGCAACTTATGAAGGAACGACATCAATGATGTCTCTTCAACGTAATGTGGCAATGAATAATTAATCTTAATTGAGCAAATTTATCATATGCCTTATCTGAATCTAAAAAACTCTAAAAAACATATCTCCCGCTTATTTTGCATAATTATACTTGTTCCCATTATTCTGACACCTGCATCCTATGCAGATGATGGAGTCAAATCTTCAAGTTCCCTTCATAACAGTCCGATTTTAAAGAATGAAGTTCTTCCCGCCACAGGAAAACAGGAAACGATCCTGACTATTTCAAAGTTTGGCAGATATTCTGTTCTGGCGAAAAGTGCTCAGGGTTCTTCTTTGCAGCTTGTCGATCGAATGGCCGGACCTGGTTTGGCAAAGGGGATAATAGGGAAAGAGGATGGTCGCCTTGATCTTTTTCTTGATAGAGGCGACTACAAAATAATTTCCCGTTCCCACAAAAAGGGGGAAGGAGAAGTTTCACTCAAGAGTTACGATTTCAGAGAACTCAATAGCCCGCGCCCTCCCCGCCTCATTGAGCACAAAATTATTGAAACAACATTAAATGATTTCCAGCAACGATCTTATTGGATTGAGATCAAGAAGCGCCGCTTTATAAATATAGAAGCCGCCGGCCGGAACCTTTCAGACATGCGACTCTGGAAGGATGGCAACTGGCTTATTGACATCTCACCAGCTGAAGAGGTTCTGGAACCTGTCAATGGAAAGCCTCTCGGCTGTCAACGTATTGTAGCGGACCTGCAACCGGGGCTCTATCTTTTAACAACCTACGGGGGACCGACAAAGGCATGGGCTAAAACATCAGAAGATCACCCGCTTTATATCCGCTTTGGCATTCCACAACTGGCAGAGGCAGGCCGTCGCCGTTTTACAGCAAGTCCTTTTGGAATCGATCGCTGGATCGTACCGGGAAGCGCAAATTTCTTCAGGCTGGAGCTTGAAAAGGCCGAGCCGGCAACGATGAAGCTCGTTAACTATAACGAAAGCGATCCATACAATGAGAGTGGCATCGACACTCACATAAGCAAGAAGTCGCTACCACCGGCAACTGAAATCAGCACATCCAGGCGTAACAAAGGTTTCCATTTAGTCTCGATAAAACGGGAGGCCGGCAAACCATACATACTGCAGCATTTTAAATCTATACAAAGTCATCGCTTTAGCGCCACCGGTAAATACTGGATCAGTAGTATTCATTCAGGTCATGGTGAAGATTCTGTCGACGCCACAGCTCTGTTAACGGAAATACCCTATAGGGGCCGAGAAAAACTTATCAGGTCCAGCACTATCAAACTCGATGGCAATCGGCCATGGGGGCGCCGATTTAACCTTCTTCAAGCCCTCACCCTCTACCTGGAAGTTACGCAGGGAGGAGAATATACTGTTGGTGGGCAAGGCGCAAAGGCCCGCTTCAAAGTAGAACCCCTACTTACCTACAGGCCACAAAACTATGAATCACCCGATTTTAAAGCAAGTGGTCAAAGCTGGCGCCTCGATCCCGGATTTTACGTTCTCACAGCTGAACCGATAAAAAAGGACAAGGGAATACTGGATCTCAAGATTCACCCTGCCCGTTCATCATTTTACAACAGCGTCCTGAATTTAAAAACGCAGGCGGAAAAACTTTTCTCATCAGAGGCAGGCGCCCCGTCAAAGGACCAGTCTGTGGCGAATACGGCTGTTAGATTTTCCCCCGTTCAACTCAATTCCCGGAGCAACTACATCTTGTACCTTAATAAGCAGCCTGGAGTTAAGTCGGGAATTATCCTTCGCAAGCTTCCTGTAGATCTTGCAACGCCCCTGGCGGTCACTCAAAAAGGGAAAGAGGCCCTGATGGTGCAGGTTAAAATACCGGAAGAGGGGGAGATTGTAGCCATTGCCGAGAGCGGACTTGAACTCCCCTTATCGATAAATAAGGGAAAAAAGGAGAAGAGACATCGAATAAAAGCGGGTATCTACACGATCGGGATTCAAAATGTATTTAAAGGAGCTCTTAATTATTCTCTGATTTTCACGCCTAAACGCTTCTTCTCAGACACACCCCTTCCTCCATTGGATGACAATGTACTTGCCCGAATCCCCACCTTCCCTGTTTTAAGCGCTGACAATCCAAAATATTTTGATGTCCGGAAAAAGCAGGCGAAGACTTTTAACGTTAAAGTAGACATGCCTGGTTTATACCGCCTAGAAACAAATGGCCTTCTGCAAACTGCCGGCAATTTTCGAACACGTACCATTCCATCACTTTTCAACCATTCTAATAATGGGGTTGGTCGCAACTTTCTCATCCAGCAATACATGGGGCAAGGCGATTATCAACTCACTGTTGCACCCGAGGGTAATACCCGTGGACATTTGGGACTTGAACTATCCAAAACAACACTCAACGATGGAGGCATACTTAAAGATGGAAAACCTGCACGGTTTTCACTGCCTGCAGGCGAAGGTCTTCTCTACAAATTTAATATCGGGGAAGAAGGTCAATATAATCTTAAATCTCTGGGGCTAAACCGCAATTTCCGTATTCGTCTGGAAGATTCAGAAGGCTGGCCTGTCATAAGGCCGGGACATGTGGCAAATCTCTCAAGAGAACTTGCACCAGGCAGCTACAAACTGGTCGTCCTGCCCCAACCGGTAGAGGCACGTATTGTTACTATACTGAATAAAGTGCCTGAAAAAACAATTCGAAAAGGCCACGGGGCTCATGATATTGCACTGAATGAAAGAGTCAGGCATCAATGGATAGAACCGGAAGAAGACAAGGAGCGACTTCCCGATGAGTGGCTCTTTGCTATTCCTGCCTCTGTTGACGTCAACATCGACCTGAGCGATGAAATGGGGGCGGAACTCTTTCATTTCGACGCTTCAAGTAAAAGCAAACAAATCTCTATATTTACAGGAAGAGAGAAATGGCGAGGAATTTTGAAAGCCGGGCAATACAGCCTTAAGATTAAGAGTATTCGTCCCAATAATCTGTTTGACTACAGTTTGAGGGTGTCAGCAAATGATCTAATGGCAGGCCAAAAACGTTCTATCCAGATTCCAGCTGAATTAACTGTCGCGGTAGGATCAAGTGAACTTATAGAACTCAGTTCCTTTGGGGATAAGGATGTACGAGCACGTCTATATGATGACAGCGGTGTGTTACTGGCACAGAATGACGACAGGCCCGATGACTGGAATTTCCATATAGTAAAAAAATTGGACAAAGGGAAATACCGACTACTCGTCGAACCCGTCGGGACGGCGTCAGCATCAACAACGGTTTCCATGTTTCTCCCCGATGAAGTAAGGGAATCATCACTCTCCCTGCCTGCAAAACTCAGGATTAAAGACACCTCGCTTCATTATTTTCCTCTAGAGCTAAATGGAAAGGATAACATCCTGCTATTTACCACGAACTCAACGGATAGTACGGCTATAGCTGTAGAAAGGATGAAATCAGGAAAGTGGATTACCATAGGATCCTCTACAGGGAAAAATCCCCGACTGGCAATAGTCCTGAAGAATAATAAAGAGAGAAGAGGTTCTAAATATCGTCTTCGTGTAGGGTCTATTGACCGCCGGAATGGCAATATCAGCCTTCAAGCCATGTCCTTGACGACACCAAGCGTTCCGGAACAACAATTTACGGGCAGAGGAATTACTCTTATACCCATTGATGGAGTAAGCCCTCCCCTGGGCATTACATCTGTGAAGTTAGATTCACCTGGCTTGTTCAAAGTAAAAAGGCAGTCCAATACACTCCTGTGGGCCACCGAGCGTGGACAGCAACTTAAGGCCGGGACTGATGGATTCATTGCAGGCAACAAAGAGGCCATCTGGTTAATAGATGAACTGTCAGATAAAGTTCAAACTATCCTTCGGGCTGACCGGATGAGCTTGAAAGAGGGCAAAGACCTTCAGTGCACAATTTCGGGAGAGAAACCGATTGTTATTAACAGCGCCTCTGAGAAAGATCAACTTCACCTAATCTTTGTCGAAGCAAAGATTGGTCAACCTGGAATTGCTATTATTGGTGAAAAGGACAATGCAGATAAAAATGTCAACAAAACAGGCGTCAGGAACCGCTCGGCAATCACTGTAGGCAGGGGCAGTGAAATTCGTGCAATAAGCTTATGGGATGCAGGCAATCATAGTAATCCTTTTTCTGTAACTTTACGCCAATATGGCTTTAAAAAACCGGTTGAAGAAAAAATCGGCTGGGGATTGAAGGATGCCAGCCTGAAAGGAAAGATTGCCCGCAGATATGGGCTCCCTTCCGGCCATAAGCAGATCAGGTTGACACTGCCGGAGTCTACAGCAGCCGTAATCAGCAAAGGGGATGATGTAATTAAAACCATATGGTCTGGCAGTCAAAATAGTGTTGAAGTAATAGACAGTCAGGCAGACACCCTTTTGCTTTTCCATACTGTAGAAAATGATGCGACTGCCGGTTTTGAAGTGATTTCCTCCGATCCTGACCAGTTGAGCGGCAATATAGAGAATGGCGCCTTACTCAAACGATATTTCTCCAGTAATGGTTATTTGCATTTAGACTTCCGGGAGAGGGGAAACACGAAGGATCGACTTCTCAAACTTCATATTTTTGGCGAAGATAGCGAGGCAACGATAATAGAAAGAAAGGGTGAGATTAAAAGAGGAAAATCATTAACTATAGAAGAGGGTGCAAACATTGCCATCAAGCATGGACCGGGCCTGTTGCTGGCGCTCATTTCAAATGATGCCTATGATATCGGGCAGACAGAAAGGTACACTCATGTGACACGTGTAGATCCTCCCGAAACAGTCACGCTTAAGGGAGAAGCGACTGTCATGAAATTCAACAGGGATAAGGCCTCCATGCTGAGCATGAAGAGCAATGTCCCGGTCATTGCTCATATTAGCACAGGCACCGCTGCTCCAAGAATAGAACTGTTTCCTCAGGGAGCCAATCTCAATATTTATCTCCCTGAAGGGCTTTCCACTGTCACCCTTTATTCTGCAACTTCGGAGAGGATGTCAGGGTTGGCTGAAGTTGTTACTACCGATATGATGAGTGTTGAAGAAGGGCTTGGCCCTCCTGTAATGCTGCCACCAGGAGCAACAAGACTCTTTACTTTTGACATTACCAGAGAAGGGTCAGTCGGTATTGGAGTCAAGGCGTCGGCCGATATGGTTAACTGCCGTCTTTTAGACGAAAGCGGTCATGTCATTGGAAATGGCGTTGTACAAATGCACAGGCTTACCCCGGGGAAATATATCATGGCTGTTGATTCTCCACCTGATGGTATACCTGTTGAAATCCAGGCGGCAGTGGTAGGGACAAAACCACCAGCCACCGGCCCACCGGACAAAATAATTCGTAAATACCTTGATCTGGCAGGCCTCAAAGGCAAAGGGAAGGAATAATGATATGCTGAGAAGTAAGAGCCGGGATATGAACAAAAGATTTCTTCGATCTTTTTTCTTTATTTTATTTCTTGCTGCAGGGCTGTTTACACCCTCTGTAGAGGCAGACATGGGGGTGGCCAACCTGAAACGTCCCGTCGATACAACCATCGTACCGGATAAGTTTCTCCGCAGATGGGATCCTGTCACCCTCTTCTTCAGCCGTGACACCGGCCCCGCCGGGGGAGGATCTGAAGATCGGGCCGAAGCTTATGTAAAAATGTCTCCGCTCCATCCAGGTGCTTTCACCTGGCTTGACACAAAAACGCTGCAATTCCGTCCTTCCGAGCCATGGCCGCCTTTAACCCGCTTTAAATGGCGATTTCAAAATCGCGACACCGAACTTGTTACTCTCATGTCGGCGCCGGTCAAAACTCTGCCTGCAAACATGTCAAGGGATCTCGATCCCGTTGAGAGCCTCACCTTGACATTTCCCGAACCGGTCAATCCGACTGTTCTGGCCCGGATGCTGACCGTTGAGCTAAGACCATTACCCGGTGTTGATGCCGACCAGTCCCGTTGGCTCGCTGCCGATGATTTTGATATCAAAATCCTTGAACGCAGTAACCGCTCTGACAATGCCAGTTATGTCATCATATTTCACGAACCCATCCCGGGAAGTACCCATGTCACGCTTCATTTACGTTTATCATTAGAAGATAAAGTTGACGAGGCCTTCCAGAAAATCAGTTTTTCAACGGCTGAGCCATTTCAGATCACCCATTTTGGTTGTAATAATCAGCATTATCCTGTCACCACGGAGGGTGTAAGTTATTCTAAAGAACAGGCGGTACAGTGCTCATCCAGACATAGAGCGCTTCAGGTTCGTTTTTCCTCTAACCTCGCTGAGGTGGGCCCGGTAGAGGCTCGTAACCTCGTCAGATTTACCCCTTCAGTAGGTGATCTTAGCTTCAAAACAGCTGGCGATACACTTTCAATTTATGGCAGTTTTGATGCCGACACTTTGTACCAGGTCAGCCTTACACCTTCTAATGTGCAGGACATGAAGGGTCGTCCTCTGCAAACAAAGGGAAACAGCAGTGGCTTTTTCTATTTTCCCAGTCAATCCAGTTTTTTACGCTGGGAAACAAGCCAGGGAGTGATTGAACGGTACGGTCCCCAAATGGTCCCTCTGGAAGGCCGTGGTTTTGAGCGCCTTGACTTGCGCATATACCCTATTGAGCCTTTAAACCGTTCCTTGTGGCCATTCCCTGACACACCGATTGTAGTAAATGAAGCAAAGCGCCCGCCTGCACCGGGAGAAGAAGCCAGGCCATTTACACAATCAAACCGCTACATATCCTCATACGAGCTTGCGAGACATATTAAAGCATTGGGCTCGCCGAGCCTATCTGAACTTGTACCGCTCCCCCTTCGCAAAGGAGGAAGGACGGCCAAGTTTGGTCTGGACCTCCGCCCCTATTTGACGCGGATAAGCGGTAAAGCTAAACCCGGGACCTACCTGGTGGGCATGCGAAAACTTGACAGTGGAAACGACCGTGTATGGATACGGATTCAGGTAACGGATCTCACCCTGACAACGGTAGAGGAAGCCGGAAACGTAAAGTTTGTGGTGACCTCACTTTCATCGGGCACACCCGTCAGCGATGCTGAAGTCAGGATCGAGGGGTCACATAACAATAAATGGGTCGAAATTATGTCGGCCACAACCAACGCCAATGGTCAGCTTAATTGGAAAGCAGCGGGTCGTAACTATCAACGGGGGTACTATTCCGTGCGGAGGATCGTTGTTACAAAAGGTGATGACATTCTTGTTCTTGATCCTACACGAGCACCGGAAAAGTTTGCCAACAACATCTGGAGTGAAAGCAGGAAAACATGGCTTCAATGGACCCAGGAGTCACTCTATGATCCGGCTAAATCCTACAAAAATATCTGCCACATTTTTTCTGAACGCCCCGTTTACAGGCCCGATGAACCAGTGCATATCAAGGGATACATCCGAGAACACAGGATGGGTGAGCTGCAGACGCTGACGGGGAAAGGCACCCTTGTTATCAATGGTCCCGGTGATCTTGAATGGCGATACCCTGAAGAGATAACTGATATGGGAAGTTTTTATCATAAGTTTGAAGAGGAGAGTCTTCCCACAGGGAGTTACCGGGCTCACTTCGAATACAATAAGATGCGGTGTGGTTCAGTTCATTTCAGCAAAGAGAGTTATCGCCTTCCCAAGTTTGAAGTCAACCTGAACGGCCCTCAGACTGCCAACCTTGATGAAACTTTTGAAATCCTCATGACGGCAAAATACTATGCCGGGGGCCTTGTGGCAGACCGACCGATACGGTGGCGAGTAACCCAGTTTCCCTATACATGGGCGCCAAAAAAACTAAAGGGATTCATCTACTCCACCGATGCCCGTTTCTCTAATCAGGGAAGGTTCAGCGCCACTCCTGCCATACATAAGGAGAAAAAGACTGATGAAGAAGGGGCTGACCGAATCATAATCGATCCCACCATTGAAGCGACGGCCCAACCCCGCCGCTACGTTGTTGAAGCAACCGTTGTTGGCGCTGATGACCAGACGGTAAGCAATACTCATCAGGTTTTGGCATTGCCCCCCTTCGTTCTGGGGATCAAGGTCCCAAGATATATTGAGCGGGCAGATAAGATAGAGCCGGAAATAGTCGTTGTAGGGCCTGAAGGGAATCTTCTCCAGGGACATCCCGTAAAAGTGAGGCTTTTACAAAGACAGTGGCATTCCCACCTTCGGGCAAGTGATTTTTCTCAGGGTGAAGCAAAATATGTAACAGAAGTCGTCGATGAGGAAATCTCTCAACTCAATGTGACGAGTAAAGAAAAACCGCTGAAGCTTAAGCTTCCCATTGACGGGGCAGGGGTTTATATCGTTGAGATTGAATCTCGCGACAAGCTCGGCCGCACCCAGGTAGTCAAGGTAGACCTCTTTGCCGGCGGTGATAAACCTGTCACCTGGTCACGGCCTCCGACACAGGTTTTCACTGTTACAACAGATAAGAAGGAATATGCACCGGGTGAAAAGGCTAACCTGATCCTGGAAAGTCCCTTTCAGCGCGCCAGGGCGCTTGTCGTGATTGAGGAGCCTGATGGAAACAACATTTATCAATGGGTAAATATCACAAATGGATCGGGAACTTTTGGGCTTCAGATAAAAAAGAATTACATGCCCCGCCTGCCCGTCCATTTCGTCCTCATGCGTGGCCGTGTTAAAACAGCTAAACCCCTGTCAGGCAGCAGTCTTGACCTTGGAAAACCAGCCACACTTGCAGCCACAAAATGGGTCGAAGTGAGCCCTGTCAAAAACAGGGTAGACGTTGATCTTGCCTATCCTCCTAAAGCTCAACCGGGCGATGAAGTTGATGTGACAATAACTCTGAAGGACGATAAAGGGAATCCTTTAAGCGGAGAAGCAACGCTCTGGCTTGTAGACCAGGCGGTACTCGCCTTGGGAAAAGAACAGCGCCTTGCCATTCTGCCGGACTTTATCGTTAATCGCAATTCTCTCATCTCCCTTCATGACACACGAAACCTCTCTCTGGGTTATCTCCCCTTCCAGGAGGATCCGGGCGGCGGTTATGATGAGTTTAAAGAAAGTGCCGCACTGCTTGACAATGTGACGATCAGGAAGAACTTCCAGCCCGTTCCCTACTACAATCCCGTCATTGTTATAGGCAAGGAGGGAAAGGTGACTCTCAAGGTCAAGCTCCCTGACAATCTGACAAATTTCAAACTGCGGGCCAAGGTAATAAGTGGTCCTGACCGCTTCGGTTTTGCAAAAGGACACCTGTCTGTGCGGCTGCCCGTCATCGTTCAACCCTCACTGCCGCGCTTTGTCCGACCCGGCGACAGTTTTACAGCCACCGCCATCGGTCGTATTGTTGAGGGCGAAGGCGGACCGGGAAAGTCAGCCATCCGCCTCGACGGTCTGGAACTCAAGGGCGAGGCCGGAAAGACATTTGAATGGGTACCGAATCGCGCCATGCGAATAGACTACGAGCTTACCGTACCGACGCCGGAAGAAAAAGTGGAGGACAAAGGCAGGCTAAAGACTGTAGCAATCACCATTGGTGTAGAAAGAAAAGCTGATAAAGCGAAAGATGCCTTCTCCGTCTCCCTGCCGATTCAACCTGACCGTAAAGCTGTGTCATTCTTGGATATGAGAGAACTAAAGCCGGGAAGCACTTTAACGCTTCCTGCAATTAAGGAACCGGCACGACCCGGAACATTAAAGAGATCCCTGCTTTTGGCTAACGAACCGGCGCTTGTGCGCATGGCGGCAGGTCTGAGCTATCTCATGAACTACCCCCATGGCTGTACGGAACAGCGTGTCAGCCGAGCCCGCGCCCATATTGCGTCGAAACGCTTTATGGAGATGCTCTATGAAGAAAGCGATGAAACCGAGCTTGAAAAGGCAGTCAACGATACACTGGAATGGATAGAGTCGGTCGTCGATAATAATGGACTTGCCGCCTATTGGCCGGGATCAACAGGTTACGTATCACTGACAGCCTGGGTTGTTCAGTTTATGGTAGAGGCACGAAACGCCGGTTTCCAGATTGACGAAAAGCTGCTTGATAGATTGACTACCTCCCTTCAGCAGTCACTGCGTTCCGATTATTCCTACTACATTCGAGGAGAATCATACGCTGAACGGACCTGGGCACTGACGGCGCTGGCATCGGCGGGAATGCTGGACAGTGGTTACGCCGCCGAGCTGGCAAGGAAATCCAATTATCTTAACCTTGAGAGTCTGGCGCAGGTCAGCTATGCCCTCAGCCGTTCCGACAGCCCCGAAACGTCCACATTAAGGGCCTTGACAAGTAAAATATGGGACGGCATCGTCATCAGGCTCTATCAGGGGAAGGAAGTCTACGGCGGCCTTCAGAAACAGGCCTCGGCCAGAAATGCGCTTATTCTGCCGTCAGAAACGAGAACAATAAGCGAGGTGATGAGAGCTGTCTCTGTGATGAAAGGTGAAGAGGAAAGAAAGAAGTTGCTTCTCGATGCTCTCGTTACGCTTGGTCAGGGTGACGGTTGGGGCAACACGAATACCAATGCAGCCGCATTGCTGGCTTTAACAGAATTTATCTCTTCACCAACAGGATCAGCTCAGCAAGCTGTAGAGATCAGGATGGGCCAAACATCCAAAAGACTTTCAATTGGCGGCCGGAATTCCATTCAACACCTCTTCAGCAACTTTGCCGGAGAAATCCAGATATCTTCAGCCGCGTCAAAAGGCACAAAGCCCCTTGTTGTGCGTACTGTTTCAAGCTATATGCCTTCTGAAGAGGGGAGTAAAGTCTCCAGCGTTGCAAACGGATTTGTGGTTGCCAGGGAAATGCAGAGAATCAAGGAAGGCGACCTGCCTTCTGAAAAAATCAAACTGGACAAACCGGGTATGCGTGTTGATTTGTCGGTGGGTGATATCATCGAGGAGCATATTGAAGTCGTTAACCCCGACAACCGGCACTATGTAGCCATTGTCGTTCCAATGGCCGCCGGCATGGAGCCACTCAATCCTGCGCTGGCAACGGCGCCCCCCGAGGCACAGACCGCTGGACAATTGACAATGGCGCCCGCCTATGTTGCCTATCTTGATGACCAGATGGCCTATTACTATAACAGTCTGCCCAAAGGAACCTATCATTTTTATTTCCGTAGCCGGGCAACCATTCCCGGCCGCTTTATTCAGCCGGCGGCCTATGCTGAAATGATGTACAAGCAGACTGTCAACGGTAACAGTAACGGCTCTGAAGTTGTAATTACGCCAAAGGAAGAAGGAAAAGCCGGAGGATAGCGCTCTAATGGTTTCTTCTTTACGAAATGCTCTTGATGCAATTCGGCGTTTTTTTGCCTCATGGCCAATTAGATCTCTGGCCGCATTCCTGTTAATTGTAATTATAGTGGCCGCAGTTTCAGCCTTGGGGAAATCGAAACTGTCCTCGCCCGAGCCCACGCTGCTGCTCCTCGATCGGAACCAGCAATTCCTCGCCGAGATTGGCAAAAAGGATGGCACGGGTTATGGTTACTGGCCAGTAAATGGCTTGCCGGAAAGGGTTGTCGCTGCCACGCTGGCCCTGGAAGACCACCGTTTCTGGACTCATCCCGGAGTAGATCCCTTCGCCCTGATGAGAGCTGCCTGGCAGAACATCTCAAACCGGCGCCGCGTTTCAGGAGCCTCTACTATCGCCATGCAGGTTGCCCGCCTCCAAAATCCAGGGCCCCGCACCTACAGTCGAAAAGCGATAGAATCACTTACGGCCATCTTTATGACCCTTCGTTACGGCCGGGAAGCCATTCTGAGACATTATTTGAGGCTCGTACCTTATGCCAATGACAGCCATGGTATCGTCTATGCAGCCCGCCGATATCTTGACAAGCCCGTTGAAGACCTGAGTTGGGCGGAAATCGCTTTCCTTTCGGCCATTCCTCAAGCACCGGGGAAAATGAATCCCTTTACACTCAAGGGGAGAAGGAGAGCTGTAAATAGAGGGAAACACGTTCTAAAGGCGCTCCATAATAAAAGAGTGCTTAGTGAAGAAGAGTACAAACTCGCCGGCAAGCAGATCGAGATGCTCCATATTCCGAAAAATACGCCAAGGCCAAGCTCTTCTATTCATGCGATTTTGAAACTGGAAGAGATTTTTAAAGGAGAACAGGACTGGAAAAAGAGTCATAAGAGACCACTGATACGCACCACTTTGGACCTTGACCTTCAGAGTACAGTGGAGAAGATGGCCGCCTCCTTCCTCGAAAAATGGAAATCCAAAGGCGCAGAGAACGTGGCTCTCGTCATTGCAGACCGGGCCAATATGGACATACTGGCATGGCTCGGCTCTGCAGGCTACTTTGATTCGAAGGCTGGAGCCATTGATTATGTTCAGGTGCCCCGCTCTCCGGGAAGCGCTCTAAAACCTTTTATTTACGCCCTTGCCCTGGAGCGTGGTGATATTACACCCGCCACGGTTCTCCAGGACCTGCCCGCCTTCTCTGGCGGGATCAGTAATGCTGACATGCGATATATGGGGCCCATACTGCCTCGCTATGCCCTGGCCAACTCACGTAACGTTCCGGCAATCCGCCTCCTTAAGGATGTTGGGCTAAATGAGGTCTATCTCTTTTTTCAAAACCTCGGTCTCCATGATAGTCAATGGCCGGCTGAATATTACGGCCTCGGTATGGCTGTAGGCGGCTTACCGGTTAAGCTTGAAAAACTGCTTCGTGCCTATAGCGTTTTGGCAAATGACGGATTACTCTCAGATCTGACATGGTATAAGGATCAACCAAAGAAGAAACCTTTAAGAGTACTTTCTGCTGCCACGGCAAGGCAGATCACATTATTTCTTTCAGATCCGCTGGCAAGGCTGCCCAGTTTTCCAAGGATGGGAACAACTGAGTACCCCTTCCCGGTGGCTGTTAAGACGGGGACGTCTCAGGGGTATCGCGATGCATGGGCTGTTGCCTATTCAAGAAATTATATTATCTGCATATGGACGGGGCGGCCCGATGCGCGCCCAATGAATCATTTGGGCGGGGCAGGAAGTTCAGCCCATTTGGCACAAAAAATACTGCTCGATCTACATAAGGAGCAGGCAAGCGGCATGACAGATTTTGCCTTTTCCCCGCCTGAGAATTATCAAAGGGCTGAAATCTGCACCTATACTGGAGAAGTGACCACAGGCAAATGCGAGCCCACCTTTGAAGAATGGTTTCCCCCCGGGCAAATACCTGAGGAAGACAGGCACTATCAGACATTTACAATTGACGGCAGAAACGGCTTGCTGGCCACGCCATGGACGCCAAAGGATGAAGTGGAAAGAAGGATATTTCTCACGCTGCCTGCGATTTTTGCTGATTGGGGAGCCAGGAAGGGACTGCCTTCTTCACCGAAAAGATTCAGTCCTTTGGATATACCGGAGAGTGAGAATAGTAAAAAAACTCGCTTTTCACATAAGAAATATGGAATTTCCAGGAGTGACAAGAAAGTAAGCATATCTCTTACATCACCTGACAACGGGCTACGAATCATCATAAATCCTGAAGCCCCACACACAACGAACAGCCTTGCCCTGAGAGCAGCCATTGAACCGGCCGTCGAACAGGCAATCTGGTATGTTGACGGTGAACCCTTTAAACTCGTCCCGTCACCTTATACTTTACGATGGCCCCTTTTAAAAGGTGATCATACTTTTCAGGTGCGACTCCCCTATAGAAATGAAATATCTAAAATAGTTAAGGTTAGTGTTGAATGATATCGCATTGCAATGTCGGCTACGCCCGCGGATGAAACTGCTTATAGATCTTCTTGAGCCGCTCTGAATTGATATGTGTATAGATCTGCGTCGTTGAGATGTCGGCATGGCCAAGCATGGTCTGAACAGACCTGAGGTCGGCGCCACCATCGAGGAGATGAGTTGCGAAGGAATGCCTCAGGGTATGAGGGCTTATCTTCTTGTATATCCCTACTTTCTTTGCATGCTTCCTTAATATTTTCCAGAAACCCTGCCGCGTCATTTTATCGCCCCTGGCCGTTACGAAGAGATAGTCACTCTCTCTGCCCTTAAGCGTCTTGACTCTGGCATCCCTTATATAGTGCCGAATCCACTCCATGGCCACCTCTCCCATGGGAATCACCCTTTCCTTGGAGCCCTTGCCCAGAGCGATCAGAAAGCCGACCTCAAGATTTAAGCGGTTAACGGTGATGGTCACAAGCTCGGACACCCTCAGTCCTGTGGCATAGAGAAGCTCAAACATGGCCCTGTCTCTCATGCCCAGGGGCTCTGTCTCATCGGGCGATTTCAGTATGAGCTCCACCTCTGCCGGGCTCAGTGTATCGGGAAGTCGTTTGAATGATCGGGGGAGTTCAACATTTTCGGTGGGTAGCGCTTCGACCTTTTTCTCAGCTTTTAAAAAACGGTAAAGCATTCTGATTGCCACAATATTCCTGGCCGTGGACCGACTGCCAAGGCCACCTTCCCTTAAAAATGAGATAAAAGAAAGAACATCCTCCCGTCTCGCTTTTAAAATATGGACCTGCCCTTTATCAAGAAAGGATTCAAATTTTTTTAGATCGCGTCTGTACGCCGCCACCGTGTTTTTTGACAGCCCCTTCTCGACAACGATATAGTCAATAAAGTCTGCAATTACTTCCTTCAAAACTAGCCCCCAACCGCTTCAAGGAGTTTATCCCTGATCTCATCGAGCTTTTCCCGATGGTAGATCTTCTGACCAAAAATATCCTTAACATAAAAAACATCGGTTGCCTGCTCACCCATGGTCGATATCTTTGAAATATCAATATAGAGGCCCAGATCAGTCAATGCTTTTGCGATGACATGCAAAAGGCCTATTCTGTCTTCGGCAAAAACCTCAATAACGGTATTGGATTGAGAGATGTCATTATTCACAAAAACCCTTGTTTTAACCTTCGGTGTGTACTTGCTCGTCAGAATGGAAGGCCCCTCCTTTTTCATAAAACTGCCTACCTTCCTGACACCCTGAATGACATCCCTAAGATCCGTTTCAACTTTTTCCCACTTCCTTTTATCCTTTACCATACCGCCAGAGGCATCAGTCACCTGAAAAACATCAAGGACCTCACCCCCTGTTCGGGTAAAGACCTGAGCGGTCATAATATTCAGATTATTTGCCGACAGAACGCCCGTTATATTGGAAAACAGGCCGGGTGAATCTAAGGTGATAACAATGAGCCTTGTCGACCTTCGCCTCTCAACATCCTTTGTATCCAGGCAAAGCGGTTCTGCAAATCTCATGGCAACGCTTAAATGCTCGGCAATAATAGTAGGCGTGTTGGACAAAAAATAGCGGGCATGCATGGACTTTAAAAAAGCGTTTACATCCTGTAGCGGATATTCGCCCGAAACAAGCTTTCTTACATCTTTCTTGATCTGCCTGATCCTTTCCTTAGTATCCTCAATCTCAAAGGTCTCCTTTTCAAAGACCTCGGCAGCCTTGGTATACAATTCCCAGAACAGGGCGCCTTTCCAGTTAGTCCAGACATCGGGCCCGATGGCTCTGATATCTGCAAAGGTGAGAAGATAAAGCATTTTCAGCCTTTCCAGGTCACCCACCTCTTTTGCAAAATCGAGAATCAGCTCGGGATCATTTAGATCCCTTCTTTGCGCCGTATGTGAAAGCCTCAAATGCTTCAGGACTAGAAAGCAGATATCTTCGACTTCTTTCTTTGAAAAACCGATTCTTTTACCTTCCTTTTTAGCAATATTAGCGCCAAGCTCCTCATGTTTACCTCCTCGGCCCTTCCCCACATCATGCCAGAGGGCTGCCATATAAAGGACCTCCGGTTTTTCAATTTCTTTCATTAAAGCCGATGTGAGTGGATATCTTTCCTGATAGTCACCGGTGCTCAACATTCTCAACTCTTTTACGGCAAAGAGAGAATGAATATCGACAGTGTATATGTGATAAACATCATGCTGGACCTGGCACTTGACATCACCAAAGCGGGGAAGATATCGATCCAGCACTTCCAGCTTGTGCATCAGCGTTAAACATCCGGCCACATCCCATTCCCCTTTCAGAATGTTCCTGAAGATAACACCTGCCTCCGGTGAATTTCTGAAATTATTATCGATGAGGTCGAGATTTCCCCTCAGACACTCACGGGCAAAGGGATTAATGGGAACGCCATGCAACTGTGAAAACTCAAAAAGCCGCATTATGGACAGAGGATCTTTCTTGAAAAGATCCTTGTCCGTAATGGTTAACTCGCCTCTGAATATCATGAAACCATGTGAAAGTTTTCTCTTTGATATAAATCCGAAGGGTATTTTTTTGCTCCTTCCATAGAGACAGCGTTCAATTATGATTTCAGACAACTCTTTGATTAAATTGGCCGTAAGGTAGTATTCCTTCATCAGCTGCTCAACAGCCAGGCCTTCTTCCTTATTTTGATATCCCATGTTAAGGGCGATCTTCTCCTGGAAATCAAAGGTCAACTGTTCAAGTTTTCTTCCAGCCAGAAAATGCAAGTCGTTTCTTACCCTTACCATAAAATCATAGGTAGAGACTACTTCATCATATTCCCTATCATTGATAAGTCCTTTAATATTAAGGGCTTTGAAGTCATCCACTCTAAATCTTATTTTTGCAGCCCAAAGGGCCGTATGATAGTCTCTAAGTCCTCCGTCACCTTCCTTTATATTTGGCTCAAGAATATAGACAGAGCCTCCGAATTTTTTCCGTCTTTCCTCACCTTCTATTACCTTTTCTTCGATAAAAGAATGGACGTTTTTTGAAAATATCTTGTCATAGATAGTTTTTCTGTAAGAATTATAGGTTTCCTCATCTCCACAGAGGAAGCGGGAATCAACGAGCGATGTTTTTGCCACAAGATCATCAGACATCTTTACGCAGTCATCGATATTTCTTGTTGAATAACCGATATCGAGGCCTGTATCCCACAGGATATAAAGAACACGTTCAATCACTGTCTCAATATATGGTCCAATTTTCCAGGGATAGAGAAACATGATATCAATATCCGAGGCAGGCGAAAGCTCCCTCCTGCCATAACCTCCAAGTGCCACAATGGTACATTTCTGGTCAGACTTCGGATATTTGAGACAATATTCCCTGCCGGCAAGGTCAAAAAGTGCCTTAATCAGCCTGTCGATGACGATGGTGCGAAGTGACGCTACCTGAAGGCCTGTCCCTCCACCCTCATGGACATGCCTGATCCCTTCCTGGCAAGTAGCAAGATAGTTTTTAACGAGGTCCAGGTTGTCACTGTTTTGTGGTGCCAGCCTATCAAGAGAAACCTTCATCGCTTCGTCAAATAAGCTCTTTACCTGTTCATGAAGCATTATCAATAACCTTTTATTTTAAGGATGGTTTCGTAAAATAGTCATTCCCGCGAAGGCGGGAATCCAGAGAACATGAAACTATCTTAAAAGACTGGATTCCCGCCTTCGCGGGAATGACAATAGGAGTCGAAAGGGTCAGTTATCTCCTCAATCTGTCTTTTGCCACAACTTTTGAACGTTACCAATCTTTGCTGTCAAAAACCCCATAAGAGATTTACCCCGTTAGATAATAGAAACATACCTATCTCAGGACACTAAAAAGGTTGAAATCTAACGAGGTTTATCTGTGTCTAACTGAGGTTTAATGTTGATCAGATATTTGAAGCAATTTTTATGACTTTAGCGTATTTGTCTATGCCTAATGCAATGGCATTGGTCAGGCTATCAATATATTTATTATTTCTCAGCCTTTTTTCTTCCCGTCTATTTGTAATAAAACCTGTTTCAACGAGAATACTTGGCATATTGGCGCCTATAAGAACGTAAAAGGGACCTCGCTTGACGCCAAGATTTTTTACACTTGTATACCTTTTCGACATGTAGCTGCGAATGTTCGTCTGAATACTCGATGCAAGTTTGTTTGATTCATTCACTTTATTAGTCTTGGACATATCGACTAATATGGCCTCAAGAACACTTCCGAATTCACCCTGGCTGTGGGACGTCACCGCATTTTCCCGTGCCGCCACCTCGGCTGCAAACCTGTCCGAGGCCCTTGCGTTCATTACATAAGTCTCAATGCCGTGGGCTTTTTTGTTTCTATTCGCATTGGCATGAATAGAAATAAAAAGGTCGGCATTCTCCATATTGGCAATGGCCGTTCTCTCTTCCAGCCGTAAGTACCTGTCTGTCGATCGGGTAAGAACGACATCATAATTGAAATTTTTCTCAAGCTTTCTTTTAAGAGCCTTGGCAATTTTTAAATTGACGTCCTTTTCCCTGGTTTTGCCCCGACCGATGGCGCCGGGATCCTTTCCGCCATGCCCCGCATCGATAACAATTTTTCTGACACCAAGGCCTAACTGCCTGGAGAGAGAAAGATTTTCCTCCTCAAGGGCCGCCTGCAGGCTCTTTTTGTCCTTTGCATTCCCCGGGATAAGTGATTCTATGGTGGGCGAGGTTAATGCTTCACCTCCACGTACATCAATGATGATCCTGAATGGATCAAGCATGGGGAATATCTTATAATCCTTGATACTCTCGATATCAAGGACGACACGCACAGTGTCGTTATCATACTGTGCAGCTCTTGCCCTTTTCAACAGCCCGTCATTAATGGGAATCTCTTCTTTCAGCGAACCTTTCTTCCTGGCACCAAATATATCCACATAAAGCCTTGGCGGTTTGCCAATACTGGGATCCTGTCTTAAAAGATGGGCATGATATTTTGACTGACTGTCAAGCTGGACAACAATTCTTGTATAATGGGGATTTGACCAATGACGAATTTCCGTAACATTGGAAAAACCTCTTTTGCCACCCACTTTAACCTGTTTTTCGGAACTGTGCCTGCTATCCGCTTTTACGGGAGGTGACACAGCAGAACTCTTTTTTCCAGGAGAAACACCGGAGGTCAAGTTTAGTGAAAGAGACTTTTTTAATTTAATGACTTTATTTCTGGCATCTGCAACCTGGTCTCCTTCTTTGTATTTTTCAACAATAAGGATAAAAGAATTGTAGGCGCTCTTTTCCTTACCCAGCTTCTCGTAATTTTCACCCATCATAAACAGGGCATCATCGGCAAGATTGCTTTCAGGATAATTTCTTGCAAGTTTTTCAGAATATTCATTGGACTTTTTAATGTCCCCTTTATTTCCCGAATAGGGATGTAACTCTTTATACAGTTTTGCTATCATGAAGAGCGATTCATCGGCCCACTTTCCCTTGGGATACTTGTTAACAACCTTTTTATACTTCTCCATCACCTTGATCCAGTTATGTCTGAATTTACGTGTCTTGGCCGAATTTTTCAGGGCATAATAGGAGGTTCTAGCATCCTCATACCTGGATGTCTCATCTGTTGCGGCAATAGAATTGGAAGCGGACATGGATAATACGAAAACATTTAACGCGATGATCAAATATATAAAAGATCGTTGGATCACTTAACCTCCTCCTTCAACCTTGAAAGCCTGTTTAATGCATCCAAAGGTGTCATCGATGAAATGTCCAGACTTCTGATTTCCTCAAAAAGATGCTCTGCCGGATGCATAAAAAGACTCATCTGTCGGCTGTTGTCCTCATCTTCTTTTACTTTCCGCTTTTTTGGCAGGGCAAGCATTGGCATACCGACATCATCAAGCTCTCCACTTTCCAGGTTATTAAGAATTTCCAGAGATCTGTCAATGACCGTAGACGGCAGGCCGGCCAACCTGGCCACTTCTATACCGTAGCTTCTGCTGGCCCCTCCCTCAACAATCTTTCTTAGAAAGATAATACTGTTATTCCATTCCTTAACGGCCACATTGAAGTTTTTTACTCTATTTTTTGTCAAACATAGTTCCGTCAATTCGTGATAGTGTGTCGCAAAAAGCGTTCTCGCGCCAAGCTCTTCATGATCATGGATGAATTCTGCAACGGCCCACGCAATGCTTACCCCATCAAAGGTGCTTGTTCCCCGGCCGATTTCATCGAGGACGATGAGACTGCGTTCAGTGGCGTTATTGAGGATATTTGCCGTCTCCGTCATTTCGACCATAAACGTGCTCTGTCCCTTGGCAAGGTTGTCAGAGGCACCCACCCTTGTATATATCTTATCAACGAGCCCTATCGTTGCCGACTCTGCCGGCACAAAGCTTCCCATATGGGCCATTAGAGTGATGAGCGCAACTTGGCGGATATAGGTAGATTTTCCTGCCATATTGGGGCCTGTAATCATGCCGATCTGGTTTTTTTCACAGCTCAATTCCGTGTCATTGGGGACAAAAGGTTCATCGGGATTTAATTTTTCGACAACGGGATGCCTTCCCTCTTTGATAGAAATTGTTTTTGAATCGTTAACGATAGGCATGGAATAATTGTTCCTTTCAGCTACCTCGGTCAACGAAAGGACTGCATCGAGGATAGAAAGCGCTTCCGCCGTGTCCCTTAACCTTCCCGAAAAACCTGCAGCCTGAGCCCTCACATCGACAAAGAGGTCATATTCCATAGTCGTAATCTTTTCATCGGCGCCCAGAATTTTTGCCTCATACTCTTTCAGTTCCGGTGTGATGAAACGCTCAGCATTGGATAAGGTCTGTTTTCTTATATAATCTTCGGGGACAAGGTCAAGGTTCGTCTTTGTCACCTCAATGTAATAACCAAAAACTTTATTGTAACGGACCTTTAATGAGGAAATACCTGTCCGTTTCTTTTCTGCCGTCTCCAGCTTTGCAAGATAACCTTTCCCCTCCCGACTGATCTCCCGCAATTCATCAAGATCGGCATTATAGCCTTTGCAGATAATGCCGCCATCTTTCAGATTAATCGGTGGTTCATCTTCAATGGCCGACGAGATGAGCAGTTCCATCTCCGGAATCGTGTCGATTGTCTCCCTCATTTCCTTAATCAGGGGATCGGACAACTCATTAAGAGATTCAACGATATTTGGTAATTTTCTCAAGGAGTTACGCAGTGAGATCATATCTCTGGGATTCGCTCTCCCAAGAGACACCCGACCGTTAAGCCGCTCAAGATCATAGACGCCACCCAAAGCCTCTTTCAGGTCACGTCGAATAGCAGGCAACCTTTTCAATTCCTCTATAGCATTCAAGCGCCCCTTAATTTTTTCGATATCCTGGAGGGGATAATTGATCCATTCCTTAAGTTTCCTTCCCCCCATTGCCGTTTGTGTAAAATCCAGGATCTGGAATAGAGAGCCCTTCCTGTTATCATCATAAATGGTTGACGTAAGCTCCAGGTTCCTCTTGGTAGCAAAATCAATTAACATGAAGGATGAAGAAGAATAGGGTTTCAGTCTGTCAATATGTGACAGGTTGTCGCCTTGTGTTTCCTTTATATAACTGAGGATAGCGCCGGCGGCACCGACGCCGGAAGACATTTGGGCACAACCGAGACCATCGAGAGATTGCAAATTAAAGTGTGTCAAAACTGTTTTTGTACCATCGTCTGGCTCAAAAAAAACATCCTCCATACATGTCACAGGACAGCCGATTAATGATAAAAGGTCCCTTTCCTGAATCGTTTCCCTGAAGCTCTCCGGCAGGACAAGTTCTCTGGGGTTGATTCTTAAGAGTTCATCCATGAGGACATCACTAATGCCAGCCCCTTCGCTTTCCATCTCTGTGACGCGATAATCTCCCGTTGAAAGATCGATAAAGGCAAGCCCCCAGAGTTTGTCGATCCTGGATAAAGCGACCAAATAATTGGAATCCTTTGACTTCAAGTTGCCTTCATCAACGACAAGACCAGGCGTAATGACTCTGACGATGTCTCTTTTTACAATACCCTTGGCCAGTTTGGGATCTTCTACCTGCTCGCAAATAGCGACCTTTTTATCGTGCTCTATGAGTTTGCTTATATAGGAAGAAGCTGCATGGTAGGGAATGCCACAGAGGGGGACGGGATTGGCGTCATTTTTATTTCGCGTGGTAAGGGTGATCTCTAATATTTTTGAGGCCTCAATGGCATCTTCAAAAAACATTTCATAAAAATCTCCAAGACGGAAGAATAAAATGGCATCCTTACACCTGTCTTTAATCTCCAGGTATTGCCGCATCATAGGAGTTAATGCTGGTAATTTTGACAATGAAGCGCTCCCGTTTTTTTGTGTTATGTTAACAAATTTAAGGAGAGGTGAAAAGGGAAAAGGGGGTGTATCTTTTTAAATCAACAAATTAGTCCTGGTGTCGTGCCCTTGCCTTCTGACTGAATTCACAGCCACAATAATCCTGCCTGTAAAAGCTGTATTTTCTGCTGAGTTCCAGACTTTTTTTAAAACCCTCTTTCTTTTTAAAATCTGCAGGCAGGTATTTTATTCCAAATTCCCTTGACAGACTAAAACCGGTCTCATTAATTCTTTTTGCATCCTTGTGGGGAGAGATGGACAAAACAGTCGTAAAATAGTCACATTTTATTTCTCTGGCGAATCTTGCCGATTCATGAAGTCTCATGTCATAACAGAGGCTGCACCTTTTTCCCTTTTCAGGATCATCTTCATGTCCCGTTGTAAGCTCATACCATCTCTCTACATCATAAGCGCCCTCAAAAAATTCTATTCCCTGTTTTTTTGCATGCTCCTTCGCCTCCTCTTTTCGGCGGACATACTCTTCACGGGGATGAATGTTGGGATCATAAAAATAGAGTTTCAGATCAAAGTGTGCATTTAACTGTTCAATGACATAGGAGGAACAGGGCGCACAACAAAGATGGAGTAACATTTTCGGGCGCCTACCTTCCATTTCAAGGCTTTCAAGCTCCTCAAACATGAGACGTGAATAATCAACTTTTTTATTTTCTGACATGGTTAAAAGATCCTTTATTATTTGGTCACTACTCAGGTCTCCCCCTTTGGGGAAGGGGGATTTTCTAATTCCAGGTTTTCCAAATCCCCCCTCGCCCCCCTTTGCTAAAGGGGGGAATCAATGTAGCTGAGTATTTACATTATTTGAACTTATTCTACACGCCGCACAGGCCATAAGGCCAGCTTAAAATCTTTACTTACCTCAAGGCATTGGATAGAATGTTTATCATTATGACCAGGATCATTAACCGCTACATTGCAAAAGAAATTACAGTCCCTTTTTTCCTGGGGCTCTCCATTTTTACCTTTATCCTTCTCATGGACAAGATGCTCAAACTTATTGAACTTGTCGTCAGTAAGGGCGTTAAACTCAGTGAGATGATGAGCATTATCGTTTTCATTCTACCTTCTTTCTTTGCCGTCACCATCCCCATGGCCTTCCTTCTTGCCTTGCTTCTTGCCTTCGGGCGTCTCTCAGGCGATGAAGAACTGACGGCCATTAAATCATCAGGCCTCAGTCTGTTTCAAATGATGCCCCCCGTTATTGCTTTATCAGTGGTTACCTTTATTATCACACTTTTACTCATGGTTTATGTTCTCCCCTGGGGCAATTACTCTTTTAGAATTATGATGTATGATATAGTGAAGCGAAAGGCTGACACGGGCATCGTACCGGGTAGGCTTGTAGACTCCTTTGAGGACATGATTCTCTATGTTAAAGAAAAAGATCAGGCCTCAGGACGCTATAAAGGCGTTCTTATCTCTGAAGAAAAAAGCGGGAAAAAGTCCAGGACCATCACTGCACGTGAAGGAGAAATATTTTCAAAACCGGACAACCTTTCTGTCACCCTAAGATTATATGACGGCGCTATTCATAGAGAAGGGGAGAAAGAACGTCAATATAAAGTCATCAATTTCAGCACCTATGACATAACACTGTCAATGAATTTCAAAGGAAGTGAAGCGGGCGGAATTTCAAAGGGAGATAGAGAGTTAAGCCTTTCTGAAATCAGGGACAGGATCGAAGTATTGAAAGAAAGGGGGGAAGCATACAATTATCTTCTCGTGGAATTTCATAAGAAGTTCTCCATACCCTTCGCATGCATCGTATTTTCCTTTATTGGTGTACCTCTTGGCATTCAGGGAAAAAGGTCAGGCAAAGCCTATGGATTTACAATCAGTCTGCTGCTGATTACCATTTATTACATTTTCTTATTAACTGGCGAAGCAATAGGAGACAAGGGGAAAATCCCTCCCTTTTTAAGCATGTGGGCACCGAATATTTTCTTTCTCATCCTTGGTTTCTACCTTCTCATTAAAGCAAACGCTGAAAAAGAGGTTAGAGTGCTGTCTATCTTTACTAATTCCTTTGCCTATACCACAAGGACTCTAAAAAAACTTTTCCGAAGGTAGTGATGCCGCCGCCTACAAGGCGAGGCATCCGAGTAAGGTAAATTACAATTTTGATAGCTGCCATTCATCCCCGATTACAAAGCGGCGCATGCTGTCAGCACCTCGTCAGGACAAATCATCATTGAAAATATTATTTAAATATATTTCGCTAAACTTTTTCAAGCTATTCTTGACCTGTATCATGAGTTTTCTTGTCATCTATTTGACTATCGACTTTATGAGCAAATTCTGGAAGCTAAGCGAAAGAGAAGTCCCCTTTATCGATATATGCCGGTATTTTCTATATAAAACACCGCTCATTCTTACCCAAATCACGCCTATGGCAACGTTGCTTGCAACACTTCTGACTCTTGGAATTTTGTCTCGTAACAACGAAGTTACGGTCATGAAAGCTTGTGGCATCAGCTTGTTTCAGATCTCTTCTCCCATACTTTTAATTTCTCTTTTCATAAGTCTCTTCTCCCTTTTTACAAGCGAATACCTACTTCCCCATGCGACTCAAAAATATAAGGAAATTGAACGGTACCGACCGGGAGGTTCAAAGTACCGCCTTTTTAAACAATCTAACATATGGTATTTCGGTCAAGGCATTATTTATCAAATCAACCACCTTGACCTGGTAAATGGAGTTATGAACGGTGTAACCATACTAAGAGTTGACAGGGATTATAAAATCGTTGAAAGGATAGATTCCAGACAGGCTAAACTGGAGAATGGACTACTCACATTAACTAATGGGATTACGAGATCTTTTCATGACTCATTAAAATATGAACAGTTTAAAGAAAAGATGCTTCCTACTCAGGAAAAATTCAGCGATTTCACCGTTTCAGAACCTATGCCGGAAGAGATGACTTTTAAGAAGTTAAATAAATATATTGAAAGGCTGAAAAAAATGGGGCTTGACTATACAAGCTACGTAGTTGATCTACTGGCAAAAATCGCCTTTCCCCTTGCCAACTTCATTCTGCCCCTTATCGGTATTCCCTTTGCCCTGAAAACGGGCAGAAGTTCAGGAATAGCGGCAGGTGTGGGGATAAGTATCATCATCGGTTTTACCTACTGGATTACCATGGCATTTAACATTTCCCTGGGTCATGTGGGTGTGTTGCCTCCCTTCCTTGCGGCATTTGGATCAAACATCATTTTTGCGCTTATCGGGGTCGTCTCAATTATGAGCGTGAAGACGTAATGGGGTAGGAGCCGTCTCCCGACGGCGATAACAAATCCATGAAACCAAACGACATCCCACATCAATCTGCATTAAGAAAGGGAAGATTCAGCGAATCCGAAAAATGGTATTCAATTACTTCATGCATTAATGGGAATAAACCATTGTTGGTCCGGGACCGATTCCAACCGTCAGCCGATATGAGGGCAGCACAGATTGTAATTGACGCCATGCAATGGCTTCATGAGCGGAAACGGTGGACATGTAAAGCATATGTGGTTATGCCGGATCATATCCATATTGTTGTTGCGCTTGGAGCTGACCAAACTTTAAGCAGTGTTATGTCGTCTTTTGGGAAATATACGGCTCGGAAGTTGAATGATTTTTTAGGTTCCAAAGGGCGAATATGGCAGCATGGTTTTTATGATCATTGTTTGAGGAATGATGAGTCGTATATCAAACATTTGCGCTACATCTGTGAAAACCCGCTAAGAAAAGGATGGGCTGAAAAAGTGGAAGATTGGCCATTTTTGGCCATTGAACCTGATTGGTAGGCGATGTCTCCCGATGGCGAAAATAATCAACGAAATAATAACGACATGGTAGGAGCCATCTCCTGAGGGCGAATTAAAAGCACCAATCATCAAATCGCCAACGGGAGTTGGCTCCTACCTTTCTAGTTTTAGAAACTCATTTCAAAAGAGACATAAGGCCCTTTTCTTTCCGCTTCCACGGTGTCAAGGGAAGCAGTACCAAAGGAACCATCACCAAAATAGGTCGTATCTTTACCGTTTTCTGCTTTCAGGCTAAAATATCTGTATCCAGCAGTCAGCTTTATATATTTTG
>JADFVM010000106.1 GCA_015222555.1 Pseudomonadota bacterium | reverse complement strand
GTTTATCTTCGGAACTTTAGCTATCAGATACCTGGAAATATACCGAATAATTCCGGCCAGTGGCTCTACCCTCAAACCTATCCCTGGTATTTCGTACTACCGGCATTATTCTGGTTAGTTGTTTCTTTCCGGCGAGAGAAAGAAATAAAAAAGGCGATCTTTTTGCTTTCTCCTTTTACTATTCTCTTTGTCCTCCCCATCTTTACTGAGGGATGGTGGAAATACCTTCTTCCTTACGCCCCCTTTTTAATTATCCTCGCCACGGCAGGGGCGGCTCACCTTATTGAAAGGGTTCACTGGAGATATGCACTGCCCCTCGTTGTGTCTGTCATTGTTCTGTATTCTATCTACACTGTAAAGGCCAGCCCTCAGGTAAAGCACGGAAACAAGGAGGTTGAGGGGAGAATTACCCTCATGAAAGAACAGAAAAAGGCAGGTGAGTGGGCGAAGAAAAGGTTTGGTGGGACGCCGAATTATATGATTCATTGGAGTAAGCTTGCTCATTACATGAATGGCCGCTGGACAGCCATGCCGGTGTCTGCTTACTCTCCACTGATTCAATATGCAAAAAAAATGATGTCGATTATATTGTCTATGAAATAATGGTGGATTATCAGGGGTATAGAAGACTACGCAACTCATATTACCCGGACCTGCAATTTGCCGGCGCTTTTGAAAGCGACAAGATGCCTTACTATGTTGTATTTTTTAAGTTGAAAAAATGATTCCCATGGACTAATTTCAAAGAAGATTTCTTAAGTGAGGCGACCTTTTACGAGATTACCAGTCGATGCTAGAGTGCAAAAAAAGATAAATCTTTATTAAAGGGTCTAAAGAACTACATGAAGAATAATGATATAGGGCATATCAAGCTGGCCTACTTTGGATCTGTTGACCCCGGCATTTATGGGATCTCCTATGAAATTCCCAAAGGTTACCCGGGAAAAGGCGCCTATGCTGTCAGCACAAACTATCTGCAGGGACTTCCCTATCCGATTATTTACGACGACAGGATGATGGAAATTAAGAAAGGATACTTTTCATGACTAAAACACTACAAACCGGTGGGCAATGTGGGAAACTCAATATTTATTTATAAGGTCGATTAGGCGATTTATTTTGGGCCATCTCATGCTAAAACTTATCGTAATAAATGTGGTCCTGACTGACGCCCTTTTCGTTTAAAACCTTGATGACGGCATCGATCATGATAGGCGGGCCGCAGAGATAGGCCTCTTTTTTCTCCCCTTCTTTGATGAGTTTATCAAGCACCAGATGAATGAAACCTGTTTCTCCCTCCCATTTGTCTGTTTCCTCGGGATCAGACAAAGCATAAGAGTAATGAAAGTTGGAATGCTCTTTTGCAAGTTGATCAAACTCTTCAATATAAAAGAGGTCCTTCATTGATCTGACGCCGAAGTAGAGATCAACCTTTCTGTCAGCTCCCTTTTCGAAGAGGGAATAGATAATCGCTTTGAGAGGCGCCATGCCGGCTCCACCGCCGACACATACGATGTCATAATCAGAACGTTCCTGAAGGAAAAATTCTCCATAAGGACCGCTGATGTTCACCTCATCCCCCTCTTTCAGGCTGTGAATATAGGTAGATCCTATGCCCCCCGGCACAAGCCGTACGATGAGTTCGACTTCATTTGGTGTGGAGGGGAGGGAAGACATGGAATAGGCGCGGTAAATCGTCTCACCCTTTTTTGTGGGGATGTTGAACTGAATATACTGGCCCGGCTTGAATTTTATCGCCGAAGGCTCTTTCAGGGTAAAACGGACCTCCTTCATGTCATAGGTGAGATCCTTGCTGTATAAAACCGCTGCCCTGAATTCCTGAATTGACAGGTATTCTTCAGGGACTTTGACCTGCATGTCACTTTTTACCTTTACCTGGCAGGAAAGGCGCACATTTTCATCAACCTCTTTGGGGGTTAGATAGGGGCGTTCCGTGGGCAAGACCGGCCCGCCGCCATCGAGAACGGTCAGTTTGCAGTACCCGCAACTCCCCCGTCCACCGCAGGCAGAGGGGATAAATATTTTATTGGAAATAAGCGAGGAGAGGAGACTGTAGCCCCCTGTCACCTCTATCGTTTTTTCTTCATTGATAATGAGTTTGCATGGGCCGTATTCGGCCAGGAATTTGCTGGCGATAATAATGATTATAGCCAGGACGAGACTTATCCCTCCCATGACCAGAACAGGCGGTAAAAAGGTTGATATGATATTACTACTGAACATTTAACATCCCTGCAAAACCCATAAAACCCATGGCCATGAGCCCTGCAATAATCATCGTTATGCCTGCTCCCTTCAATCCTTCCGGCACATTGGCAAAACGCAGTCTTTGCCGTATGGCCGCCATGGCGAGAATGGCAAGCCCCCATCCGATGCCGCTGCCCATGCTGTATATGAGGCTGCCTGTATAGGTGTATTTCCTGACAATCATGAAAAGAGTCACACCAAGGATGGCGCAGTTAACGGTAATGAGAGGGAGAAATACACCCATGGAAATATAGAGGGTGGGGCTGGAACGTTCGATAACCATTTCAACAATCTGCACCAGTGCGGCAATGACGAGAATAAACACAACGTACTGAAGGTATTCAACATTGTAGGGGATAAGAATTTTGTTATAAATAGGCCAGGTGACGGCCGAGGCGAGTGTCATGACGAAGGTTACCGCCATAGACATGCCTGTTGCTGTCTTCAGGTCGCCTGAAACGGCGATGAAGGGGCACAT
>JADFVM010000105.1 GCA_015222555.1 Pseudomonadota bacterium | reverse complement strand
TTTGAATTCCTCCTGAACTTTATATTTTTCCTTTGCTAGAAGTCTAATCACCAATTTTCTTCTTGTCAAGGCATGGAGTGGAAGCGTTTCAAAAGAGACGTCTTTCCCTGTTTGCTTCTAACTTGATAGCCGAGTAAGACGTGAAGGCAAACAGAATTTGAACTCACACATTGTGACAAGCCACCGAGTTAATATGAGGGGCTGGATAGCGTCTGCTAAATTAGTCTCTCGTTAAATGTCGGTACTTGATCCGATGAGGCTGTTCGGCTTCTACACCGAGGCGGGCTTTTCTATCTGCTTCATACTCTGAATAGTTGCCGTCAAACCAGACAACCTTGCTATCCCCTTCAAAGGCCAGAATATGGGTAGCAATTCGATCAAGAAACCATCTGTCGTGGCTGATAACAACGGCACAACCTGCAAAATTATCCAGGGCTTCTTCAAGGGCTCTCAGAGTATTTATGTCGAGATCATTTGTCGGTTCATCAAGGAGGATCACATTGGCGCCCGTCTTAAGCATCTTCGCCAGGTGAACCCTGTTTCGTTCACCACCTGAAAGGAGACCTACTTTTTTCTGCTGATCGGCGCCTGCAAAGTTAAACCATGATACATAGGCCCGGGAATTCACCTCCCGCTTTCCAAGTGCAATAACCTCCTTGCCTTCGGAGATGACTTCCCAGATATTTTTATCATCATCCAGATCATCCCGGCTCTGGTCCATGTAGGCAAGTTTTACGGTCTCTCCCAAACGGAAGGCCCCGGCATCGGCCTGTTCCTGTCCTGTGATCATCCTGAAAAGCGTCGTCTTTCCCGCTCCATTAGGTCCTATGATGCCAATAATTCCGCCCGGCGGCAGAGAGAAAGTCATCCCTTCCACGAGAAGCCTGTCTCCAAAAGATTTGCTTACATCTTTGACATCGATAACAATATCTCCCAGTCGTGGCCCTGGCGGGATGTATATCTGAAGGGTTTTTGCCCGTTTTTCCCCCTCACTACCCAAAAGTTCTTCATAGGATTTAATCCTGGATTTTGCCTTTGCATGACGACCCTTGGGGCTCATTCTGATCCACTCAAGCTCACGCTGAAGGGTTTTCTGCCGTTCGCTTTCGCTTTTTTCCTCCTGCCTTAACCTTTCCTGCTTCTGCTCAAGCCAGCTTGTATAATTACCCTTCCACGGGATGCCCTGTCCGCGATCAAGCTCGAGTATCCAGCCGGCCACATTATCAAGGAAATAACGGTCATGGGTAACGGCAATGACCGTCCCGTCATAACGCTGCAGATGATGTTCCAGCCAGGCCACCGTTTCGGCATCGAGGTGGTTGGTCGGTTCATCGAGCAGTAGAATGCTGGGCTTTTGCAACAGCAGTCGACAAAGCGCCACACGGCGTCTTTCCCCGCCGGAAAGGACCTTGACGGTTGTATCGCCATCGGGACAACGCAGCGCATCCATTGCCATCTCCAACCTGCTGTCGAGATCCCAGGCATCGAGGGCCTCCATTTTCTCCTGCACCTCGGCTTGGCGGTCACAAAGCTCTGCCATTTCATCATCAGACATCGGTTCGGCAAAGCGCGCATTGATTTCGTTAAATTCAGCAAGAAGATCAACGGTCTCCTGAACGGCCTCCTGCACAACTTCACGCACTGTTTTTGTGTTATCCAGTTTTGGCTCCTGTTCAAGGAAACCAATGGTATATCCCGGTGACAGGCTGACCTTTCCGTCATATTCCTGATCAACGCCTGCCAGGATTCTAAGAAGCGAACTTTTGCCCGAACCGTTAAGTCCCAGGACGCCGATCTTTGCGCCATAGAAATAAGAAAGATAGATATCTTTCAAGACAGGCTTTTTGTTATAAAGTTTACTTACTCCTGTCATGGAGTATATAACTTTTTCAGTTTGATCACTCATTTATGCGGCTCTCCTTAAATACTGGCAAAAAAAAGCCTCGCCGATTGCTGTCTTTTTTCTGGACTTACCAATCGTTGAAGCAAATAGTTCTTACAAATTAATAAAGGTCTACAATGCTGTAACTTTTCATCGCTATCCCTTTTGTTACTTCCACATCATCATCTATTTCTTTCTCCATAAGACTCTTTCCAAGAGGCGATTCAGGCGTAATGACGACAACTGTTTCGCCTTCCTGGTGCAACTTCATTCCACCACCCTCAGGCCCGATAAAATAGAAGGAATTTCTTCCCTCTGATTCCAGCTCCACCAACGCCGTTAAGTCAATCGAATCTTCAGGTCCAAAATCTTTTATCTTAAGTGTTTTATATATAGATATAGCCTGTTCAAGTTCAATCGCTCTTTTTGACTGTGCGCCTGCCAGATAGGACGCCTCGAGACCTCTTGTATCATACTCGTTCTCTGCCTTACTATCCTCATGCGTCGCAATATCATGAGATGCCTTTGCAGCCTGACACAGTGTTTCGTATTTTACAGTCAGCTCTGTCAAAATTTGCCCTACCAATTTTTGCTTATCCATTATTAATCAATCCTTAAATACTTTCATTCTAATAGGAGAAAAAATTTTATTGCCATAATCATACACATTTTAAAATGAATCTGCTACTCATTACTCTATTGAATTCTTATTTTTTTTGCAAATATTTCGACGACCTCTGCTAGAACTAAGATGAAAAAGATCAACTGTTTTCTTTTTCCTTGCAGTCTGATCATCTAAATAGAGTGGTAGATTTTTATGAAATAAGTTATTCTATAATGTTTTGTAGAAGTACTATGATCATTAGTCTATTTATGGGAGTTATCTTTTTATGGCGCTTTTTAGCATGCAGGAAGTGGGCCTGAGCTTTGGGGGACCACCGCTTCTTGATGGCGTAAACCTGCAGATCGAAGAGGGAGAGCGGGTCTGCCTCCTTGGACGAAACGGTACCGGGAAATCAACACTGATGAAAATGATTAAAGGCGATGTGGCGCCCGATACCGGCGAAATCACCCGCCAGCAATCACTTCAGGTGGCCTACCTGACGCAGGAAGTACCGCATCAAATTGAAGGGACTGTCTTTGAGGTCATCATTGCCGGTCTGGCAGATGATACAGGGTGGGAAGGTCATTCTCAGGCAGAAAAGCTACTGTCACTGATGAAGCTCAACGGAGATGCAAAGTTTAAAACCCTTTCAGCCGGCCTCAAAAGGCGCGTCCTCCTTGCCAGGGGACTGGTTACCAACCCGCACATTCTTTTATTGGATGAACCGACAAACCACCTTGATATAGACGCCATCAAATGGCTTGAGGATTTCCTGCTTCGTTATGGCGGCACCCTTCTCTTTGTCACCCATGACCGCATTTTCCTACAGAAACTTGCCACGCGTATCGTTGAACTTGATCGGGGCAGGCTCATTAGCTGGAACTGTGATTATAGAAATTATCTATTGAGAAAAGAAGCCCTGCTGGATGCAGAGGGGGGACAAAATGCCCGATTTGATAAAAAGCTGTCCCAGGAGGAAGCCTGGATACGACAGGGAATCAAAGCAAGGCGTACTCGTAACGAGGGGCGGGTAAAAGCTCTGGAAAAAATGCGTGAAGAATCCAGGGCACGACGTGAGCAGACAGGTAATGTTCGGATGAAACTGCAGGAGGGAAGGCGTTCGGGAAAACTGGTTATTGAAACCAACGAGATGAGTTGCGGATATGCAGATCTGACAGTAGTCAAACCCTTGTCCACCCTAATCATAAGTGGAGACAAGGTCGCCATTATCGGGCCAAACGGAGCAGGAAAAACAACGCTTTTAAAGACCCTTCTCGGGAAACAGCCCCCCTTAGCGGGCGAGGTAAAGCTCGGCACAAATCTCGACATTATTTACTTTGACCAGTTAAGAGAACAGCTGGAGGAAAATAAAACAGTCATTGACAATGTGGCTGATGGCAACGACACCGTATTCATAAACGGTAAAAGTCGACATATTATAGGATACCTGCAGGATTTTCTTTTTTCTCCGGATAGGGCTAGAAGTGAAGTAAAAATTCTCTCCGGAGGAGAAAAGAACCGTCTGCTTCTGGCCAAGCTCTTCACAAAGCCCTCAAATGTGATTGTCATGGATGAGCCGACAAACGATCTTGACATGGAAACCCTGGATCTGCTGGAAGAAATGCTCAACGAATACAAAGGAACGCTTCTCCTCGTCAGTCATGACCGCGCCTTCATCAATAATATTGTCACAAGCACCCTGGTATTTGAAGGCCATGGGGAGGTCATGGAATATGTGGGCGGCTATGACGACTGGCTTAAACAGCGAAAGACGGAGATAAAAGAAGGTCGTCAAAAAACCACAAAGTCAGCGAAAAAACAGGATCGTCCCCGCAAGATGAGCTTAATGGAGAAACAAGAACTGGATCAGCTACCCAAGCGGATTGAAACGCTTGAGGACAAAAAGGAAAAGCTCTATCAGCTTATGGCTGCCCCGGAGACCTATCAACAGGGGGGGGGCAAGCTTGCAGAGGCAACGGCTGAAATTCAAGTGATTGAGGAAAAACTGAACCAGGCCTACAAACGATGGGAAGAGTTGGAAGAGATAAAGGGTAGCTTGGACAGATAGATACAGACAGAGATGTCATTGTGACTAAAGGAGAGCACCTTACGATAAAACAGCGACTTACCCTGTAATTGCTTTATTTACAGTCAGCCGATAGCAAGGATCTAATTCATCGGGATTTGATATCTCCGTACCCAGGTTTTTAATGCGCCCGTCGTTCAGCTTATAGACCCATCCATGAACGGTCAGACTCTGCCCGCTCTTCCAGGCATTTCTCACAACAGTTGTGCGACAAACATTGCGTACCTGCTCTATAACATTCAGCTCACACATAACCTCGTGCCTTTTGTCGTCATCCTTGATGGCGTCCAGTTCCTGCTCATACCTCTGATAGATGTCCTTGATATTAAGAAGCCAGTTATCGATAAGACCATTATCATCATCCTTCAAGGCGACCTTGACGCCACCACACCCATAATGGCCGCACACGATTACATGCTGTATTTTCAGCACTTCAACGGCAAACTGTATGACTGAAAGAACATTCAGATCGGTATGACCGACGATATTGGCTATGTTTCGATGCACAAACAGTTCACCGGGGAGAAGACCAACAAGATCCTCAGCCGGCACCCGACTGTCTGAACAACCGATCCATAAATAGTCAGGGGATTGACGACGGGCTATCTTTGTAAAAAAATCCGGATCATCGGCACATTGATGTTGAGCCCAGCCCTCGTTGTTCTTTAATAAATGTTCTAATGTCGACATAGTCTACTGTCCAGAATGAGTTTGATTGGGCACAAATATATAAAAAGCGATCTTATTTGTAAACCCATTAATCGATATGAAGATGAACTGTACAGGCCTCATTCCAATAATATTTCTCTATAAAAGAGATATCTGTAAGCAAATATCCAGCGAGGAAAAGTGATTAGCGTTTTTAAAAAAAGTTCCTTAAATCTCATCATAAGCAAGGGATAACTTAAGCCAGATGAACCGGATAAGTGCCTTCACGAAATCAAGTCTTCTTCAGCTATTCTCCCAGGTGCGATTGCTCGAAGAAAAATCAAGTCTTCGTAGCATGCCTTCGGAGGGCGATTCTGCGAAGCTAAATAATATTCTGCCAGAAAATCACAGGATATATTTCTAAGTTACTAAAAATTCTATCTTCCCTGACTATCTAATTGATTCCAATAAATTATGTGATCTTCCAACTCTTCCTCCGCCACCTCTTTTTCCGGAACAACGATCCCACGCACTGAGATACGGGCATGATAAACAGTGTCTGCTTCATTGGAAATAAGGGGATGCCACAAGGGCAACGCCTTGCCTTCATTAAGGAGACGATAGGCACAGCTTTCAGGCAGCCAACTGACGCGATTTAGAATTTCAGGCGTAAGAACAAGACAGTCTTTTACGAGATAACTGCGCTTCTCATAGGATTTACAGAGGCAGCTTTGATCATCCAGTAAGCGGCATGCCACATTTGTATAAAAAACATTCCCCTCATCATCTTCAAGCTTATTCAAACAGCAGCGGCCGCAACCATCACAAAGCGATTCCCATTCCTGTGCTGTCATTTCTTCTAAACTTTTCGTTTTCCAAAAAGGGGCCGGCTCTTTTAACATACTAATTTTCCAATGCATTTTCTGTAAAATCAATCACCCCGCCGCAAGCAGCGGGGTATGAGCGCGGAGACAACCTTCTTAATATATCGCGGCAAGCCGCGGGGAATGC
>JADFVM010000104.1 GCA_015222555.1 Pseudomonadota bacterium | reverse complement strand
TTTGACCTGTCCTTCTGATTGAGGATAAAGTCGAGCTGTCTGCTGCATGAAAGTGACGTTCTATGTGGTGTGTAAAGTAAATAACCCCGCCTCAAAGGGCGGGGTTATTTAAAACCGGATCGACCCCGTATATTATGTCCTCCCTATCATCCTACCATGCTGTGCGCAGAACTCGCATTGATTTCTTGACCGGTTTGTGGCATTATTGACGTTGCGTCAATTTAGAAATTAAAAGAGGGAGCCCAAAGGTATGAACCTTCCTTTCCTGGGAAATATTTTGTCGACAATCCGATCACGTGTGCTTGTTTTTTTCATTGTAATAATAGTCCTCCTTGTAGTCGGAAGCATAGCCGCCTACAAGGCGAATGTGGAAAATGAAAAGATAAACGAAATAGCGGAGCTTGCCTACGAACAGAGACTCACGACGGGGAAGATCAGCAGGAAATCGCTGGAATACGTGCTCGCAGAAGCACCGGCAGATATGTATAAGGAGATTGCCGAAGCTATTGAAAAGATTGATAGAAGATATCTTCTATTGTCGGAAAAACTGGTTGTTGAAGAGGAGAAGGCCCTTTTGACCGGGATTACCGAGAAGTACAAGGTATTGAAGGCCCACATCGAGGAGCTGCTTTCCATCGACGAGGATGATGTGAGCGTAGAGGATGGAGATCTTTTGATCCTTCTCGATGACATTATCATGAGCAACAATTTGGCTGAACCCGATATCGATGCGCTGATCAATGCCCTTTATCTCCGTGCGAAAACCTCCGCCAACCGGCCATTGTTAATCTTTTTCAGCGTAACCATTTTTGTCGTCATCCTGTCGATAGTAGCCTTCTTCGGCACAAGTCAGCTCGTAAAGAGACTCAAGGAAATGTCTGCAATGATCGAGGCGATAGCCCATGGGAAAGGAGACCTGACCAGGCGACTCGAGATCTCTTCAAAGGATGAAATCGGAATGGTGGGAAAGCTGTTCAATACATTTATGGAGGGTCTTCAGAAACTGGTAAGGGATATTTTTGAAACCTTCAATAAAATCTCATCCACCTCTCATGATATCAATCGCTATTCAAGTGCTATTATCAATTCATCCCGGAAACAGATGACGGCCGTTGAGGAAACATCCTCATCTATAGAAGAGATGAACTCATCCCTCAGCTCGATTGCCGGTGAAACGGAGGAGCAGTTACAATCTACCGAACATATATCATCATCAATATTGGAAATGCATGCCTCAATATCCGAGGTGGCGCAAAGTGTGGATAATGTTTCTTTATCAGTCGACAACACAGCTTCATCCATAACTGAGATCGCCGCGTCATTAAAGGAGGTTTCCTCCCATGTGGATGCGCTTTTCGAAGAGACGGAAGGTGTTGCCTCCGCGACTTCACAGGTTAACGAAGCCGTCAGGGAAATTGCAGCCCTTGCAAGAGAAAAGGCTTTAATCGCCGAAAAGGTTAAAGATGACGCCTCTTCAAGAGGCCTTGAGGCCGTCAAAAAAACAATAGCCGGCATGGAAAGGATCAAGGAAGAAACGCTGGCTACGGCAACAATCATAAGCAGGCTCGAAAAGAGGTCGGGTGAAATAGGCACAATATTAAATGTCATAAAAGAGGTAGCGGAAACGACAAATCTTTTATCCTTAAATGCTGCCATCATTGCTGCCCAGGCCGGTGAACACGGAAAGAGTTTTGCCGTTGTGGGGGAAGAGGTCAGGGGACTGGCCAAAAAGACATCAAAGTCAACAAAAGAGATCGCAACACTGATAAACCTTGTCCAGGAAGAAATGGGTTCGGCCAAGCAATCGATGGATAACAGCGCCGCCAGGGTCGAAGAGGGAGTCATCTTATCGATGGGTGCAGGCGAGGCGCTCGAAGCCATTATTGAAAGGTCAAAATTGTCCGTCGAAATGGCGCGAAAGGTTGAGACGGCTACCGAAGAACAGATGAAGAGTCTTGACCTCGTAACGAAGGCTACTCAAAGGGTAAGCAGTATGGTCGAGGGCATCAAAAAGGCGACGGATGAACAGATGATCTCATCAGATCAAATATTGCATTCCACGGGATCTATGAAAAATGAGACGGACATGGTAAAGCGCTCGACGGCGGAACAAAAAATGGAGAGTGAAAGTATCACTAAAACAATCACTGATATTATGAACAAGATGAAATCTATCGCAAAGGCGACTTCCGAACAGAGAGCAACCTCTGAAATAATTGTAGGAGCTGTTGAAACGATGAGAGATGAAATTGAAAAGAACGCCTCTTTATCCCTTGATCTCGACAAGACGGTTATAGAACTCGATAAACAGAAGAACTCACTTCAAGAGAAGGTGGAGAGTTTTAAGGTGTAAATTCGTTAATCTCTTTGTGTTTAATTCGCAGCAGCTTGCTTCGGAGTAGTTCATTATTATTCCATGTTAATGAAACAGTAGCAGAGACCGGAGGGGGCCACTTGTTGAAGCTGAAGCGGGTTTGAGTGAGCAAGCAGTGAAGGTAGCCGGACTTTGGAAATTTGATAACAAACCATAAGAAGGAGGATAAAAGAGAATGAAGAAAAGCGTTTTATTTACTTTTGCCATATTATTATTGTCGCTGGCCTCGGCCGTGCAAGGGGCCGAGATAAAATGGGCAGGCTGTGGGGTTTCAAAGAAAGCCTTTATGAAGGAACTCGCTGCCTCATACGAGAAAAAGACGGGGACAAAGGTGTCCTTAAAAGGAAGCGGCGCAACAAAGGGAATAAGGCTTGTTGCCGCAGGTGAGTTCGACATCGGTGGTTCATGCAGACATAAACTGGACGTACTGGCAGAGAAAGAGGCCATGCTCCATCACGTGGCTTGGGATGCCCTCGTGATTATTGTAAAAAAAGATAATCCGGTGGACAGCATGACAACGGAACAGGTAAAAGCTGTTTTCAAGGGCACGATAAAGAACTGGAAAGAACTCGGCGGTCCGGCTGCCCCTGTTAAGCTCCTTGTGAGAAAGGGAAAGACGAGCGGAGCAGGTCTTATGCTGAGAGAAATACTCTTTAATAACCCTGACGAGGATTACTCGCCGGACGCAGAACTCAAGAAGAGCAGCGGGCCTATAGAGGCAGGCGTTTCAAAGGATATCAACGCCATCGGCGTCACGGGGGTCTCGAGTGCAAAAAAGAGGAAAAAGGTCAAGATGCTCAAGGTTGACGGCGTCGCGCCTTCAAAGGAAGCCGTCATGTCAGGCAAATACCCCTTTGTTCGGCCTCTTTATATTGTAACAAGAGGAGAGCCTACAGGGGAGATCAAGAAGTTCATAGATTTTGCAAAGAGCCCGGAAGGACAGGCCATCATATCTTCCCAGGGAACGGTAAACCTTGAGGAAGGGAAGAGCCTGAAGGTCAGATAGTATCCATCCATAAATAGCCTGTTGCCCGAATGTATGTCTGAACCCGACAATAAAACAGACCCCTCTTGAATGGGTTTTCTCGATATTAATAGGGAGATTCACTTATCCAGGGGTAAAACAGGCGGGAAGCCTCACTTTTAAGAGCCGCGGCAAGGGGGTTGTTGGAAAAGGCCGGCTTTGGCTGTGTTGGTTTTCTGTTGCGCCCCTCCTCTTTTTTCCCCTGCCGTCGTCGGAATGTGTCAACAGTAGTTTGTACTGGCGTTCCGCCTGCGGCGTCACTAACCAGTCGTTCGAACGGAAATCCCGCTAAAGCGGGACTCCGCCCCTTTGTTGAGGGAATTTCATGCAAGCATGAATTCCCTCAAGTCGGGGTTCCGCTCAACTCGGCCGTTAGGTTTAAAGAAATAATTTTAGTTGTGGCGAAAAGTTATTTGTAGGAGCTATTTGGATGGCAGACTTATTTAATGAAAAAGCTAAAGATTGGGATGCTGATGATATGGTTAAGAAACTTTCATCGGCTATTGGGACATCTATATTAGAACATATACCTTTTAATGGTCAGATGGATGTAATGGATTTCGGTGCAGGTACGGGCTTGATTAGTTCTCATGTCGCACCTTTAGTAAATAAAATTGTGGCTGTAGATATCTCCAAAGCGATGCTGGATAAACTTGTTTCGAAGCCAGAATTCCATGGCAAGGTAGAAGCTGTCTGTCAGGATATTACAGATAAACCCATAGATGCACAGTTTGATTTGATTATGAGTGCTATGGCTTTGCATCACATAGAAGATACGCATAAACTCATACAAATATTTTCCGAACATTTAAAGTCAGACGCGATGGTTGCCTTGGCTGATCTTGATAAAGAGGATGGAAGTTTTCATCCGGAAGATACTGAAGGTGTCTTTCATTTCGGTTTTGAACGTGATGTATTTCAAACAATTTTAGAAAATAATGGATTTGATGATGTTCAGTATTTTACAGCACATACAATTAATAAAGAGGGAAAAAAATATCCGGTATTTCTAGTTATCGCAACAAAATGTTAGTTTATATTATTGAGTTAAAAAGGGGACAGATTTATTTATTGGCAACAATTCTAAAAAATAAATCTGTCCCCTTTATTCACACATTCCGTTAGTGCTGTTAAGGACTGAAAAGGCGACCCATGGAGGGGTAGGAATATTTGATGATGTTTATTATAGTCACAATATAGATCTTATGGATGCTAAGACAAGAGGAAAGGTGCTGGAGCAAGGTTTTCGTATTTATGGAGGCCATGCCGGCTGGGCGGCGGGTCAGCTTGAGGCAGAGATCTTAAGGGGAGGGTGGCGTGTTGAGCATGCCGATGCAGGGAGCATTTTTGACCTTAACCCTGCTGATATCTGGGGTGATTTAATAAAAAAGAGGAAAACAACACCGGCGGGTATGATGATTGTGAACTACGAAAAATAGGGCCGGAATATGTTACGAAAATGCGAACTATATCAATAGTAAAAGCAAAGCGTTTACCCACCATGCAGGCTGCTTGACTCTTCCCTCCTTTATTGTTCATTTCAAATTATATTGTTACCACACAATTATCACAAAAGTATCACAAACATTTTGAGCATTACTAAAAGAAAGTGTCAGCTTTTTTTACCTTCATGAAAAGCATCTAACATCTTAATTTCAATTATTTTTTTGCTCCCAAATAAAAAATATCTATTCCATCATCTGCAAAAGATGTCAGGTGATTTTACAATTATATTAATATTAAAACACCCCACATGTATTTTCTAAGTGATTTCAGCATGTTACAGGCCTGGCAAGAAATTTGCAATTTGAATCACAAAAAAACCGGTCTTTGGAGGTGGGGATGTGAAAGAAAGGCGAAGTGAATCTAGAATACATCTAGAACTCCCTGTGGTCGTACAAGGAAAGAGCTCAGCGGGGAATACATTTATTGAAAAGACTACCATTGAAAATTTGAGCGGGAGAGGGGCCTTTTTTTCTCTCGTAAGTCAATTGTGGGAAGCAACCACTTTGCAGATGCATATCGATCCGGAAAAATCTGACCTGGTAACAAGAGTCAGAGTCGTTAGACATCAGAATAAAGGGGTAAATATAAGTGTAGGTGTGTGTATAAACTAACTATTGTATAAGAGATGAGTTGTTGTAGTTCTCCAAAAAATCTGTTTGCTCATCCTTGTGCCCGATCTTTCAATCCAACACACTGGAGAGGAAAGAGAAAAAGAGAACTATTTATAGATGAAGTAAATTTAAGGGGATGAAAAAGATGTTTACAAAAAGAGAGTCAAAAAGAGATCTTATACCGAAACAGTTCCTGTTTCAATACCAAACCCGATATCATCGTTTCTCTGGTATAATATTATATAATCTGTTATAGTAATCGGTTCCTTTAGATTTTTGGTAATCATAAATGCCATGCTTGCAATATTTTTTCAGGAGTAAGAAGCGTAATGAAGGAAAATAATTATAATAGTACAGCCGCCATTGATCCATTTCAATACAGCATTTGGTACAGTGCGACACACAAAAAGGTGGCTTTGTCCCTTTCCACTATTCTTGCATCATTTATAGGCATCTCATTTTATCTTGCGGCATTAAATGAGTCGGGGGCTGTCAAGAATGAAACTATGGTTAAAGGCAAAAATGGTGATGTGTCCATAGAGTCAAAACCTTCAGCAGCAGGGGAAGAATCAAAAGAGTTAATTGCTCCGACGTCAGTGAATAAGGCTAAGCTCTGGCATGTCGACCCACACCTTGAAAAACTTGTGGATAAGCAAATCAAGATCTGGCAGATGAGTGTTTCAGGGAAAACAGGCAAAGGGCCCATTGACAGCATAAGCAACTGGATTTCCAAGGTCTCTGTTTATAGAGAATATATTGCCGATTCGGCAGATAGATATGCAATCGATGAAAATTTTTTAACAGCACTCCTGGCATGGGAGAGTCGCGGAAATCCAAAAGCGAAATCTCTTAAAGCTGCCAGAGGTTTTGGCCAGTTCATGAAAGTGACAGCCTCTGAAAAGGGGCTGATTGTTAATGACGTAATCGATGAAAGACTCGATCCATCTAAGTCTATCTACGCAGCGGCTTCCTATATGCGGGATGCTGCGAACAAGTATAAGGGATACCGCTTTTTGTTAACCGCTTATTACAACTATGGTCCCGGTAATGTGAGGAAGAGTATCAAAAGGTTCGGCCTGAATAAATCACTTTTTTATAAGCTTCCAAAAGAAACAAAAATGCATTATATAAATATCTTTGCCATAAAAAAGCTTCTCGATAATTCGGAAGAATATAACTTTAGTTACAGGCTGAGACCTTCCTTTATGTCAATAGTTAAAAACTCGAGGGCCTACGTTATAAAAAAAGGGGAGGACCTTTCCACAATTGCCGAGAGAAATAATCTTGATGTAAAGATGATTCTCTTCAAAAATCCTAAGATACTAAATATAGAAGGTGTAAAGCAGGGTACGCTGATTCATATTTAGTGAATAAGATATAGAAGGAGTCTTTGCGCCATAGAGATTATTCTACGGGCTTCTTAACCCAGAAGTCACCCTTCTTTACCCAGTTGTACCGCTCTTTTCCTTCCTCTTTGTGGACCATTGTTTCAGTTACTTTCAGTTTCCCTTTCTTATCCTTCAGGAAAAAGTCGATATCGTATTTTTTGCCGTCCTCGTTTGTAAAGTCGACGCAGGCAAAGTAATGGCCCTTGTCAATGGCAGAGAGCCTTTCTCTGTGAATTTTATCGAGCTTCAGGGAAAGTGTCTTTTTGGCTACCCTGTCTTCAACGATGAAATACCCCCCCTTTTGATTGCTCTCATTTTTTACGTGGGCATCGATGGCTTTTGCGATTGTCTCCGTCGTTACGGCACTCTGCTCCCCGGCGGGGTGATCCGCGGGATGTTCGCCGGCTGTTGTAATTGAGGTTGAAGCAATGAATAAAAAAAGCACAATCATTAATACTGATTTTATTTTCAACATTGTTAAATCTCCTTATATGATTTTTAGGGTTCTTGATTCATTGAGTATAGCATGTTTAATTTGATTATGAGCCCTCGATTTGAAAATATAAATTTGGACATGTGAGATTATCTTCGTCTTGTAAATTGGGTTTAAAGGACAGGATGGCGGGAAATAGATTCTACAATAGGTAGCACAGCAATACATTAGTTAAGCTTTGTTTGTGACAATTTTGTTCCCGGAGTGCATTCCTTCCAAATTTAGGATAAAATAATACGATAGGGAAAACTTGTGGGGGTGGAAAGGATATAACCGGTAAAATGTTTGCCATCGAGTTTTCCGGTTTAAAAAACCTAAAGAAATAATCAGGAGGGAATGAAAATGAAAAAAATACGAAATATTATATTTGCTTTAATAGTAATCTTGTCACTCGTGGCAATTTCAAGTTGCCGACATGGCTGGCATGGTAAAGGTTATCATGGTCATCCTGACAGGATGGTTGAAAAAATCGCCGCCGATCTGGATCTCAATGATGCCCAGAAAACCAAGCTAATTGATTTCAAGGATGAACTTGCCGGCAAAAAAGATGAAATGCGAGCAGGCCATTCAAAAGTAAAAGAGGCCTTTATTGATGAACTGAAAAGTAACAGCTTTAACGAGGAGCGTATAAAGGAGATCATTGACAGGGAACAGGCAATGATTGATGAAATCATTGACCTCTTTGTTGACCGTTTGGGAGAGTTCCACGCAGTGCTAACCGCGGAACAGAGAGTAAAGCTGGCGGCTAAAGTTGATAAGATGAAAGGCCGTAAGCATGGCTGGCATGGATGTGAAAAATAATACTGATCAAGTTTCCCTTAATGCTGGAACGGGTGTTGTCGTCCGTTCCAGCATTGCTCTTTCCTCCTCGGTGTTAACGACATCACATTGACATGACAAAAAAATAAGTCAGATAAGATTTCTTGGATTATTTATTTAAGTGAAAAGTAGGGCGCCGTAGCATGGTGTGACGGTGTAAGATGGGCGATGAGAAAGGATTATGTTTTGTCTAAAGATTGAGGCCTTGGATTAATGGTATGTTGCCTTGTTTATCTGTCTTTTGAAGTAAGAACTGTAAGAAATAAGGCAAAATGAACTGCATCTCTCTTTAAACTTTCATATGAGACCATTTTCATTAAAACATTGGCTGTATTGTTTGTCTGATACTTTTATATGGTTGATTAACCATTCGCGCAAGAATTTAGCGATCTCCATGGTTAACACCATATTGCCGGCTTCCAATCGGTTTTGTATATCCCTTACCTTATCAATAAATATCTGATGCTCCTTTTTGTGGTTTTCTTTGTCTGAATAATTAAACTTGTCAAAACATTTTTCTTCATTACTAAAGTGATATTTTGTGTAATCGATGAGGGCGTTAATTAAAGTTGTTTTTGCCCTTTCACTATCCATTTCAACGCTTTCTAAAAAGTTGGAAAGCATTTCTATTAATTTCCTGTGTTGATCATCAATATGGTTAACACCAACGCTATAGCTGTCGTTCCATTCCATTAAAGCCACGAAGTTCTCCTTCTTTCTTGATTGATATTTGAGTTGTACTTTTATGGTTTATTTAAGGAATTTCCCATGTGTAACTAGCCATGGTCTTTAGAGCTAAAAAAAGGATTAAGGATTCGAAATTGTTTTTTTATCTTGTTCTCCTTAGTAAGCGCTGGAACATCGTCCTGAATTAAAACAGGAAGTGA
>JADFVM010000103.1 GCA_015222555.1 Pseudomonadota bacterium | reverse complement strand
TACTCCATTTCATTTGATCATATTGTCAAAGCCATAAAATCCGGCAGTATTGATCTTCCTGGTGGCGCTATTAAAACACGCCATGGGGAAATACTGTTAAGGTCAAAGGGCCAGCTTTATACAGGTCGCGAATTTGAGAATCTTCCTCTTATTACACAACCTGACGGAACAGTAGTACGCCTTGGGCATGTTGCAAAAATCATCGACGATTTTGAAGATGTTGATATAAGAACAAGATTCAACAACAAGCCTGCTGCGCTCGTCCAGGTTAACAGAACAAGCCAGGAAGATGTTATTGAAATAGCCGGGACAGTCAAGGAGTATGTAAAAAAGCATAAAAACAAAATGCCTGATGGAATTAATCTTGCCATATGGCTGGATCTTTCCGTAATGGTTCAGGGCAGGATTGATCTTTTGCTTCATAACGGAATTCAGGGGATTACACTGGTTTTTATCATCCTGGCTTTGTTTTTAAACCTTCGTCTGGCGTTCTGGGTCGCTGTCGGAATACCCATTTCCTTTATGGCCGCTTTTATGGTGCTCAATTCTTTAGACGAAACAATCAATATGATATCCCTTTTTGCTTTTATCATGACACTTGGAATACTTGTTGATGATGCCATTATTGTAGGAGAAAACATATTTAGACACCACAGCAAGGGGAAATCACCCTCTGTGGCTGTAATTGACGGTCTGAAGGAGGTGGGCGGACCTGTTGTTATGGCTGTCACGACAACTGTTGTTGCATTTACTCCCCTGATGTTTATTTCAGGTATTATGGGCAAATTTATGGCCGTGATGCCCATAGCAGTAATCGCAATTTTAATTGTTTCTCTTGGTGAGGCGTTGATAATACTTCCCGCACATTTAAACCAGGCCCTGACCAGGTACCGGTTGGATAAAAGCAAATTTACTGCATGGCATGAACGCATAAGACAGAAAGTTGAACAAGGGCTCAATTATGTTATCGAGAAGTACTACAAATCGGGCATAGAGTATGTCGTAAAAAACAGGTATTTTACTTTTTCCATCGGCCTGGGGATTTTGATAATAAGCCTTGGCATTGTTAAGGGAGGGTATGTGCCTTTTGTCTTCATGCCAAAAGGTGAAAGCGACTGGATAATAGCTGAAGTCGGGTATCCCCTCGGAACGCCGTTTAGCGTTACCGAAAAAACTATTGAACACCTTGAAAAGAAGGCGTTTGAACTTAATACGGTTTTCAGTGAGATGTCTAAAAAAAATGGCAACCTGGTTGTGAACACATTTTCACTTGTAGGTAAGGTCCCGAGAAGAGACTGGAAGCCTATGGAACTCGGCAGCCATGTCGGAGAAGTCTGGATAGAACTTATAAATTCGGAAAAGCGTCCGTCTCTTTCCGTGAATACTATTTTAAACAGATGGCGTGGCCTTATGGGAGAAATACCCGGCATTGACAAACTTACATTTGCAACCATAGAAGGAGGACCTGCAGGAAATCCCATAGAAATTCAGCTTGCAGGGAAAGACTTTGATCAGCTGAGAAAGGCTGCAAATGAGTTAAAGGCTGAGATAAAAACGTATCCGGGAACTATCGATATTACCGATGATTTCAAGCCCGGCAAGGAAGAAAAAAAGGTTCGTGTCAGGCAAGGTGCCGGATCATTAGGCGTAACCATGAGTGACATTGCAAGACAGCTTCGCCAGGCCTTTTACGGTGAAGAGGCTCTCCGTATTCAACGGGGCAGGGATGATATAAAGGTTATGGTGAGATATGCCGAGAAAGATCGCCGCAGCATATCAGGGATAGAAGAAATTCGAGTCCGAACAGTGGACGGGATGGAGATTCCCATCGAAGAAGTTGCCGAAATAACCGATGGCAGAGCTTATGC
>JADFVM010000102.1 GCA_015222555.1 Pseudomonadota bacterium | reverse complement strand
CTGATTTATTCACTAAGTAAAGTGCCGGAGGTACAATAGGCTGGCAGAGTCGGCATGGTTTCACTTGGTTTCCCGATAAAAAAGCCCTGGCCAAAATCAACGTTCATCTCTCTTAAGATATTTAATGTTTCTTCATTTTCTACAAATTCCGCAATTGTTTGAATCCCCATTCCGTGGGCCACATCGGTTATCGCCTTGACAAAGAGTTGGTCATGCTTACTTTGGTGCAGGTTCCTAATAAATGACCCATCAATTTTAATAGAATCAACAGGCATTTCCTTTAGATAATTAAAGGAGGTGAAACCAACACCAAAATCGTCCAGCGAAAAGCTACAGCCAAGCTGCTTAAGTTGCTTGATAAAAGTTATTGCCTTGCCAAGGTCTTTGATAGCAGCCGTCTCTGTAATTTCAAAATGCAGTGACTTTGGATCAGCCCCTGTTTTTATAATTTGGTAACGCAGGAACTCCAGCAGTTCTTCGTTATCCAAATCTTTTCCGGAGAGATTCATTGAAAAAGCGATGTGGCTGTTTCCATCCTTTGCAGTTTCAACCTGCAGCTGCATCGCCTTTTCCGCAACGATTTTATCGATACTTCCGATAAGGCCAAATATTTCTGCCACGTCAATAAATTTACTGGGAAGCAGCACAGAACCATCGGCATCTCTCATTCGGACAAGAATTTCATATTTAGAAATCTGATTATCCTTCAAGTTCATAATCGGCTGCATCCAGATTTCAAATTGGTCATTCTTCAATGCATCGACGATACGGGTCTTCCACAAATATTTGGAATGTGCTTCTTCAAGGTATTTGTCCTCCGGCATATAGAGGTGACAGACATTGCGCCCCAGCTCTTTTGCACGATATAAGGCTGCATCCGCTTTTTTGAACAGATCTCTTCTGTTAGTGCCATGTTCCGGGAAGGATGCGAGCCCCAAGCTGGTGCTGATCTGGGCCTGTGTGTCACCAAGACGACAGTCTTCTACTTTTTTCCTTATATTTTCTGCCGCCTCCAGACCTTCATCGGCACCATAGGTGGGAAGAAAGACAGAAAATTCATCGGATCCTAGCCTGGAGATCAGTATGGAGCTTTGCATAGAAGAATTTATATCTTCGTCTTTAAATTGTTCCAGGAGGCACTTCGAGGTAAGCCGTAAAAACTCATCACCCAGATGATGGCTGAGCGAACTGTTGAAGAGCTTAAAATTATCTATATCCACAAGAAGTAAAGTTGCTTTTTCATCACGGTTGGTATGGAGCCAGGTATTAATTAATTGCATAAACTTGCTTCTGTTTAACAGACCTGTCAATTCGTCGTATGAAGCCAAATGTTCTATCCGCTCTTCTGATTTTTTCTTTTCGGTAATATCCTCCTGAACTGCAAGAAAATGGGAGATGTTATCTTTTTCATCCGTGATAGGAGAAATGAGCATGCTTACGCTATAGTGCTGTCCATCTTTGTTTTCATTTTTATATACCCCGCTCCAATTGTTACCGGAATTAAGCTGGGTTTTCATATTGATGAATTCTCTTTCTGTCATTTCTGAAGCAACAATTTCTCTGATGGTAAATCTCTTTATTTCATCAATTGAATAACCTGATACTTCCTGGGCCCTGCTGTTTGCATAGACTACATTACCTTCGGGATCGGTTATAAATATGAGGTTAACACTGTTTTCTATAGCCGCAGTAAGTAATTTCAGTTCAACGGCGGTGCTCTTACGGTCCGTGACATCTCGAACAATTAGCTGTAAGGCTTTTTCCCCCCTGTAATTGACAATTGATCCTCCCAGTTCAACATCAATGGATTTACCTCTAACATCCAGGCATCTGCTTTCGAAGAGTTCACTTAATTTATTTTCATGCAGGCTTTCCAATACGCGGGCCTTTATTTCTTCATGACAGGCAGGGTGGAAAAAGGTGAAAATGTTTTTGCCCAGCAAGTCGCTGTAATGATCTGCTCCAAGCAGTTGAACACCTGCCGTATTAATAAATGAAAGTTTACCGGTCACGAAAACAGCAATCGTCTCTTTAGAGATGTCTGCAAGGCTTCTATAGCATTGTTCACTGTCTTTTAATGCTTCTTCAAACTTCTTCTTGTCGGAGATGTCCTCCATAGTACAAATGAGGTGGCTTATCATATCCTCCTCATTTTTTATGGATGCAATCGACAGGGATGACCAGAATATATGGCCGTCTTTTCTTTTTGCCAGAATGTCGCCAGACCATTCTTCACCGACAATCACCGTTTTCCATAAATTCTTAAAGTCATCAAAAGATGTGTCCGGCGACTGCAGCATTCGCGGTGATTTTCCTTCCACATCTTTAAGCGCATAACCCGTTAATTCAGTAAAACTCGGATTAACATGTTCAATGTAGCTTTGAATATCTGTCACTATAATGGCATCTTTACTCTTGTCAACCTCGCTTGCTATTTCCTTAATCTCATTCTGAACCCTGATTATGTGGGACAGGTCATTAACTAGGATCGATCGTCCAATAATTTTATCATGTATGGTAAGAGGCTCTATCGCGAGAGCAATCGTCTTTTCCTTATATTGCTTGTCAATTAATGCGTTGATGCCAGGACTTTTATTGCCCGGCTTGATATTTTCAATGCTGACTTCAGGACATTTTTTATCATTTGTATTGTGAAACTTAAGGAGTTCATCAACATGTTTCCCCAAATATTCCTGTTGAGTATAGCCTGTCAACTCCTCGGCATTTTCATTCATATAGGTAATAATATTGTTATTGTTCACAACGATGAGACTATCATTGGCTGTTCTATGTACTGCTGATAACCATTCATCACTCTCGGCTAATTTAGACTGGATGGCACTATTGTGCATTAATAAATCGAGATTTTTATGTATATTTTCCTCATTAACATCTTTTTGATGCAGGCAGATGAAAGGCTCAAGGTCTGAGGGGACTTCCAGCGTGTCTAAAAGGCCTTCCGGCATGATAAATGATATTTGAATTTCATAGTCTTTGCTTAACTCTTTAGCGAGTTCGAACCCCTTGGCATCCTTTTTATTCTCAATGACAACAAAGGCATATTTAGGGGATTTCCTTTCGAGAAAATCTTTCATCCGCAGAGACATAAACCTCTGCGATGACTGGAGGGGAAAATGCTTGGCATTGAAGCCCCTGTTTTCCAGAGCCTCCGAGATCTCATCGGCAATGTAAACATCATTAGCTATGATTAAAATATAATTAAGCATGTTTTCCTGTTTAAAATTTTTTATTAACACTCATTAATCTGTTGAATAGTCCGTTCCTTCAGACAAAATATCATAGTAATTCTTATAAAGATACTGCCGGTTTCTTTTACCACCGCTGATCTGGTGCAAAATATCCAGGCGCTCTGCTGTGGTAACTAAATTATTGGCTTTTGAATAACTTATGTCCAGCATTTCCTGAATGCTTCTGACATTTATTCTTGGCTGACGCATTAAAACCCGCAAGAGTAAAAGCCCTTCATTGCCCACACCCGCTTTGATCAAGCGATCCGTATCGGAGTATTCAAGCTTTTGAATGTGACGTGTTGCATTGAGGACCTGCTTTGATATTTCAACGATTCCTTCAAGGAAAAATTGAATCCATGCTTCATAATTGCCGTCATTACGAACCTGCATTAAACGATCGTAGTATTCCTGCTTGTGCGTTTTTAAAAAGGAACTGAGATAAAGTAAAGGTTCATCCAGTACTTTTTTCCAGGTAAGATAGAATGTAATTAACAGGCGGCCGATTCGGCCGTTACCGTTTCCATAAGTAAATGGATGGATAGTCTCAAACTGATAATGAATCAATGCGCAGCGAATCAGTGTCGGTATACCGTCATCTGTCTTCAGGTAATGCTCAAAGTCTTTAAGGGCTTCATGCATTACATCGACTGGCGGGGGGATGTAGCGAGCATTATGAAGGTTGGTGCCGCCTATGAAGTTTTGAGTCGTTCTCCACTTTCCGGAAGGAACAGATTTTTTACTGCCGCCGGCTGATTTCATCAATAACTTATGTACTTCAAGAATCAAATTCAGTGTCAACTTGTCGTCATCTCTTTTTAGCTTCTTCAGACCATATTTCATGGCCTGGATATAGTCTTTGACTTCTGCGACAGCGACTTCTTTACTGCTGCCACCATTGTCACTTAAAAGGTCGGCCAGAGAGGAGGGCTTACCTTCAATCTGAGAACTCAGCAAGGCCTCTTTTTGTGCGAAAAGATCAATAAGAAGGGCCTGGTTGGGGATGATCTTGGCGGCCGTATTGATAGATTTGATTGCATTTTCTGCTTCGGTAAGTAATTTAGATATTTTGCTGTTGATCTTTAATGGCGGTTCCGGGGGCAGGGGATTGGGCTGGAAAAACTTGTAACCCTCTTTTGCTTTTATATAAATTCCGCTTCGGCTCATAATGAAAATTTCATTTTATATGAAATGGTATTCCTGTACATATTATCAAATTTAGCAATATGCGTCAAATGCTATCACCATATATTTTAAAATGCAAATAAAAAATGAAAAAACAATCTATATTTTTTGTTTGGGGAATATGTGAAAAGAGAATAAAAGGGGCCTGTTAATTGGCAATTAATTACCTTTCATATTATAATGGGGATTAGAAACCGCCTGACATGGCGAAGAAAGTCCTTATTTTATCATTGGTTTCTCTGAGGCGCTTTGAGAGGGTCTCAACAAACTTCCATAAAAGCTTATAGGCAAGCTCCTTGTTTTTTTCCATGAGCGCTTCAAGGTCCGCCTTTGACACCGCAAGAAGGCAGACGTCCTCGTGGGACAAGGCATCGGCAGAGCGGGGGGCATTATCTATGAGTGCCATTTCTCCGAAATAATCACCGGCATTTAGAACGCAGAGCGCCTCTTCTCCAATCCCGGGGATGTTCTTACTGATGCGTACAGCGCCTGTATCAATTATATAAAGCCTGTCTCCAGAATCTCCTTCAGCAAATATCTTGTCACCACTTTTATGTTCTTCCTTTTTTGAGAGCCTGAGAACTTCACTTAGTTCATCCTCTGTCAGGGTGTCAAATAAAGGTACTTTTTTTAAAATGGTAACATCCATAGCGATTACTCCTTCATCTGACTATTCTATAAAACAATGACCGGCTATGCATTCTTCCGCTGCCATGGCAGCAGTGGCGCCATCGCCAACGGCAGTAGCGATCTGACGGGAGAGTTTTTTCCTCACATCCCCCGCAGCGAAAACACCTGCCGTACCGGTATGGGTATCCCTATCGGCAATAATATATCCCTGCTTATCGAGTTCTATAAACCCCTCCAGAAAATCTGAATTGGGAAGCATGCCCACAAACATAAATACACCTTCCAGCGGGAGTTCCTTTACGGAACCATCTTTCACATTTTTAATTTTTACCGCTTTAACTCCCATGTCGCCCACAATTTCTTCAACAATGGTATCATAAACAAATTCGATCTTTTCATTTTCAAAAGCTTCCTGGGCGGTAATTTTCTCTGCTCTTAATTCATCCCGCCTGTGAATGACATAAACCTTACTGGCGAACTTTGTTAAAAAGATGGCTTCTTTAACGGCTGAGTCACCTCCTCCCACAACGGCCACTTCCACATCCCTGAAAAAGGCGCCATCACAGGTGGCGCAATAAGACACGCCTTTGCCTAAAAGCTCCTTTTCTCCCGGAACACCCAGTTTTCTTGGCTGGGCTCCGGTAGCAATGATGACGATCTTCGTTTTAATTGTTTCATTTCCAAGATCAATGACCTTGTATTCTTTTTCGGGCCTTATCTTATTTACAGTGGCAAATTTAATCTCGGCATCAAAACGCCTGGCCTGTTTTTCAAAGAGTTCCATTAATTCGGGGCCCGCAACGCCATCAGGAAAACCGGGATAGTTGTCTACCCAATGCGTGATAGCCGCCTGGCCTCCCGTCATCATTTTTTCGATTACCACGGTTTTTAAAAGGGCTCGCCCCGAGTATATGGCTGCTGTCAGACCTGCCGGCCCTCCGCCGATGATTGCAACATCATATATAGTTTCAGACATTTTATTTAATCCTCCAGGATGTAATTGCTCAATATTTAATTGTCAGTTGTCCAAACCTCATGATCGATTGGCTTAGCATGACCAGAAAAGTAAGATTGTCTATCCATTAAATAGATTCAAGAAACTGATTATTAGCCCAACTCTTTAAGCTCATTCTCATTAATACCAAGAAGGTAGAGAATGGAATCCAGACTCTTCTGGGAAATACTGTAGCTGGCCGCTTCTCTGACACTCTTTTTCGCATTGAATGCGATGCCGAGACCTGCTTTCCCCAACATGGGCAGATCATTCGCCCCGTCGCCGATGGCAATAACCTGGTCCAGAGAGATCTGCTCTCTAGCCGCAATATCTTCTAAAAGTTTCGCCTTCATGGCTGCATCGACAATATCGCCGGAAATGCGTCCCGTGAGTTTTCCATCAACAATTTCCAACTGATTTGCAAACGCATAATCCAGGCCCAGACGTTCCTGTAATTTATGAGTGAAATAGTTAAAGCCTCCACTGATGACAGCCGTTTTATAACCGAGCCGCTTTAGCACTTTTATGAGGCTTTCAGCCCCCTGTGTGAGGGGGAGGTTGTCGTATACCTCTGCAAGAGCGTCGACAGAGAGTCCATTAAGCAGAGAAACCCGTTTACGTAATGACTCACTAAAGTCGATCTCGCCGCTCATCGCTCTTTCTGTTATATTTTTCACCCTCTCGCCAGCCCCGACAAGTGCCGCCAGCTCATCAATAACTTCCGCCTGGATGAGGGTGGAATCCATGTCCATGACAACAAGGCGTTTCGCTTTTCTAAAGAGGCTTTCTCTTTGTACGGCGATATCAACGCCTGTGTTATGACTGATTTCCAGAAAGTATCCTGCCAGATCCTTGACAGATATGGGTGAAGATGCACTGGCCAGAATCTCAAGGCAGCTGAGTTTTCCCCAGGCCAGCTTGCCGATCTTTTCTATATTCATCTCTTTATCATAGAGGGCACTGGTAACTGTAGAGATAGCCTTCGTTGAAATAAATTCGCCAAGACAGGTAATTACACATGTATGTGTTGAAGGCCTGCTTGTAATAACATCCTTTTCCGGTACGAGGCTGAAATCGAGGTCAACACTCAGCTCCTTTGACTGGTAGAGGAGATCCTTGAGGAGTGACTTTTTTTCCTCTTTATGGGCCTCTATCAGGATAGAAAGGGTTAGAATGTTATGTATGACAACCTGTTCAATATCCAGAATAACTGCGCCTGCTTCTGCCAGTGTAGAGGTAAGAGCTGCGGTTATTCCGGGAGAATCTTTTCCATTAATTGTTAAGAGAATGGCCATTCTGTTTTCGGCCATAATTATTTTAACCTCTGCAATATGTTTCGATAATCTTTTCGACAATATTCGTCGTTGAAGAGCCCTCAATGTAGGGAATGGTTTCAACCTGACCCCCATTGGCCTTTACAAAATCACTGCCTATGATCTGATCTTCCGCCCAGTCTCCCCCCTTCACCAGGCTATTGGGTTTTATGGCCTTAATAACATTTAGGGGATCCAGTTCATTAAAAATAGTAATATAATCGACGGATTCCAGGGCTGAAAGAATTTCGGCCCGTTCAACCTCCGGCATAATGGGTCGTTTGTTGCCTTTTAACTGCCTTACTGAGTGATCACTATTCAGGGCAACAATTAGATAATCTCCCAGCGATTTTGCTGCTGCCAGATATCTCGCATGTCCCACATGGAGGATGTCAAAACAACCATTGGTAAAGATAATCTTCCCACCTGCTTCTTTAATTTCAGCGGCCTTTTTTTGCAGGTCCGGTAGAGCCATGATTTTATTTTTCAATCGTTTAACCTTGAATTAATCCAGCTTTCTTCCTGCGAAGACCCTGTCCAGCCCTTAATGAGTGACGCAATACACCTTATGGCATTTCTTAAGACGTTTAAGGGGTAAGACGTTCAAATATTTGTCTAAGTTTAATTTCAGAGACTGCGGGCTCTGCAGACAGATCATTGAGCGCTTTTAAGAGAGACTCTTTGTTTTTTTCTACGGCAATCTCCCCCTTTTCTATCATCACCAGCATATTATTGATAATGTCAGACACCGTCAGGCTATTCAGATGATAGAGGTCGAGGCGGGATGAAAGCCCCTCCAGGGGAAATAGAGCGTTTAACTTATCCTCATCTTCAAGAAGAGATTTTCCCTCATCTCTGATTTTAACCATGTGGATTGTGGGATAGGTTGCGCCGGTTGGATAGCTGGACATGAGTTGAACAAAGGTGTTTTCTTCCAAAAAGAAGAGGTTCTTGAAGAGAACCTTTTCATCGGCATTAAGGTCTTGAGACATTTCTGAAAACTTTATCGCCTTTGGATAGTTGTCGTTAAGAAAAGACAAAATCTTTCTGCTTATCTCATTGTTTTCATATTCCTGCATAGTGTCATCCAGCTCTCTTTTTCTTATGGAAAAATGAAGTAAAGTATATCAATAATGGACTAAATGTCAAAACTTTTTAAATTCAGAATTAAGTCATACTTTCGCTATATAGAAGGCCTTTTTAATTCCTTGATAATGGGCATTAAATGTCCTATAATCTGTCTCTTTAAATATCTGCGACTTGCAAAAAAGACAGGTTAAATTGTCTTCAACGATTTCCATATATAACAATAACTAATAAAACTGAAAGGTAAAAAAATGTCTTTGTTAAAGAGTTTTGATCCCCAACTGTTTGATGCCATATCCAAGGAAACAATGAGGCAGGAATATAAACTGGAACTCATCGCTTCTGAAAACCTGGTAAGCGAAAGTGTCCTGGAGGCGCAGGGGAGTCTGCTCACCAACAAGTATGCCGAAGGCTATCCCGGCAAACGTTATTACGGTGGTTGCGAATATGTCGATATTGCTGAAGATCTGGCGATCAATCGTGCAAAAGAGCTTTTCGGCGCAGAGCATGTTAACGTTCAGCCTCACTCGGGATCGCAGGCGAATATGGGCGTCTACTTTGCCGTACTTCAGCCGGGCGACACCATTTTGGGAATGAATCTGGCCCATGGTGGGCACCTGACACATGGCAGTCCCGTCAACTTTTCAGGGCGGCTCTATAACGTTGTTCCCTATGGCGTTAGAAAGGATACGGAATGTATCGATTACGATGAAGTGGAAAGCCTGGCAAAGGAGCATAAGCCGAAGCTCATCGTTGTGGGCGCCAGCGCTTACCCTCGAGTGATTGACTTTAAGCGGTTCAGGGCAATTGCCGACAGCGTGGGGGCCTATGTTATGGTTGATATCGCCCACATTGCGGGGCTTGTTGCAACGGGACTCCATCCCAGCCCCGTCCCCTATGCTGAATTTGTGACAACGACAACTCACAAAACGCTTCGTGGTCCCCGGGGCGGCATGATCATGTGTCAGGAGCGTTTTGCCAAGGATATTAACAGCAGGATCTTCCCCGGCATTCAGGGCGGCCCACTGATGCATACCATTGCGGCCAAAGCGGTAGCTTTTAAAGAGGCCTTGTTGCCGGAATTCAAGGTATATCAGCAGCAGGTGATTAACAATGCGTCCTCTCTGGCCGCTTCGCTGGCGGATAAGGGATTCAGGATCGTTTCCGGAGGGACAGACACACACCTCATGCTTGTTGATTTAACGACAAAGGGGCTCACCGGTAAGGTGGCAGAAGCAGCGCTTGATCAGGCGGGCATCACGACCAATAAAAATGGAATCCCCTTTGACACGCAAAGCCCCTTTATCACGAGTGGTATCCGGATCGGAACACCTGCTGTCACAACAAGGGGGATGAAGGAAGGAGAGATGGATAAAATTGCAGAATTTATTCATACCATTCTGTCAGACGTAGAAAACCGTTCTCTTCAGGAGCGCATCAAAGGCGAGGTAAAGGAACTGTGCCAGAAATTCCTAATATATCCGGAAAGGCTGGCAGCTTGCAGCTAGAAAGCAGGCCTGACTGGAATTCCTATTTTATGGAGATCGCCACATTGGTCTCCAAACGGTCAACCTGTCTCAGAAGGCAGGTCGGCGCCATTGTTGTAAAGGATAGAAACATCCTCACCACCGGTTATAACGGCGTACCCGCGGGTATCACCCATTGTGAAGTGACGGGCTGTCTCAGAGAAAAACTTAACGTTCCCTCCGGTGAGCGCCATGAACTCTGTCGGGGCCTTCATGCCGAGCAGAATGCCATTATTCAGGCGGCCTACCACGGCACATCCATCAAGGATTCCGTTCTTTACTGCACAAACCTTCCCTGCTCAATCTGTTCAAAAATGATTATCAATGCGGGCATCAAAAAAATCATCTATCAAGACGGTTATATGGATAAGCTTGCCGGTGAGATGATCAATGAATCTGGCATTGTTCTAGAGAGGCATGAAGTATGAAGTGTCCTTTCTGCCAGGAAATGGAAAATAAGGTTATCGATTCCAGGATGACCAAGGAAGGGCTTGAAATCAGAAGACGCCGTGAATGTCTTGGCTGTGAGAAGCGTTTTACGACCTATGAACGGATTGAAGAGATCAATCCTATGGTCGTCAAGAAGGATGGCAGGCGGGAGCCCTTTGACAAGGCAAAAATAATAAGTGGTATTAAAAAGGCCTGTGAAAAACGTCCAATTAGTATGGAAACAATGGAAAAACTGGTTGATGATATAGAGCACAAACTGCAGGAAAGTGAAGCAAAAGAGATCAGCGGGGAAAAGCTGGGGGAGATAGTGATGGAGGCTCTTAGAGAGCTTGATGAAGTCGCCTATGTACGTTTTGCTTCAGTTTACCGTTCTTTCAGGGATATTAATGAGTTTATGAGTGAACTTCAGGGGCTATTGAAGGAGGATATTAAAAAAGTTAAAAAAGATAAATAATCAATTTGAGTATCGAAAAGTTTTGATAGTCCCCTTATCTCTTCCCCTCCTTCTTTCTTTTTCTTGTCTTGCTAAAAGACTTTAGCCTTTGAGTATTTCACGAAGCAAGTACTCGATAAGATTTTAAAATTAACGATTACAGAAAAAGATGATATTGTTTATGTCCGGATCATGTAGGGCGTAATAGCGGAGCGTATTACGCCGGATGATTATCATTTAAT
>JADFVM010000101.1 GCA_015222555.1 Pseudomonadota bacterium | reverse complement strand
CTTTCTGTTGTCGCTGCCATTCTGGCCGTCATCGGTTATTCACTTAATGACACGATTATCGTTTATGACCGTATCAGAGAAAATCTGAAGGGCACCAAAAAAGGTGATGAGGTTTCTGTCATAAACAAGAGCATTAATGAAACACTGAGCAGGACAATTCTGACCTCGGTGACGACGCTGCTCGTGGTAGTGACGCTCTTTATTTACGGTGGCGGCGTAATACATAACTTCGCCTTTGCATTGATGGTGGGCATTGTTATCGGAACCTACTCATCCATATTTGTGGCTTCACCTGTGCTGGTCTACTATAATTCCTTCCTTTCTAAAAAAGGTGCCTAATCGGAGATGCCAGAAAGGGCATTGGAAAAGAGGTGGGTCCTCTATCCTCAAAATAGCGAAAAGAGCCTTACCCTATCAAAGGCACTGAATATAACCCTTTCTACCGCACAGGCCCTCATTAACAGGGGCCTGTGTGATATTGCTTCGGCCGAAACATTTCTGAACCCCTCCCTTTCCAGTCTCTCCTCTCCATTCCTTTTAAAAGATATGGATAGTGCCGTCAGCCGGATACTTAGTGCCATCAAAGACGGGAGTTTAATCACTATCTATGGTGATTATGATGTGGACGGGACAACGGCGACCTCCTTACTGCTTCATTTTTTCAGAAAGATTGGAGCGAACTGCAACTACTATATTCCCCATCGCATGGATGAGGGCTATGGCCTGAACAGTGACGCCGTTAAAACCCTGGCCAAAAAGGACACTCAAGTCATCATCACCGTCGATAACGGCATCAGTGCCGTCGAGGAGATCAAGCTGGCCTCCTGCCTTGGCATGGACGTCATTGTCACAGACCACCACCAGCTGCCGCCACAGGTTCCCCCTGCCTTTGCCATTATAAATCCCCAGCAGGATGACTGCACATACCCCTCCAAAGATCTGTGCGGCGTAGGCATCGCCTTCAACCTGGCCATAGCCATACGGTCCCGTCTGAGAGAGGCAGGATTCTGGAAGGAGACAAAAGAACCCAATATGAAGCGATACCTGGACCTGGTCGCTTTGGGTACCATTGCCGATATTGTTCCCATTAGAGGAGACAACAGAATCCTTACTGTTTTTGGACTTAAGGAATTATCCTCAGGTAAGAGGGCAGGTATGAGGGCCCTGGGGAAAGTGAGCGGAAGGCCCCTGGAAGATGCGAATGTAGGCACCGTAGGATTTCAGTATGGGCCGCGACAGAATGCCGCGGGACGGCTGACAAGGGCAGATGCAGGTGTGCGCCTTCTCGTAACCGCTGATGAGGAAGAAGCGGACATGCTGGCCGCTGAACTGGACGAGGAAAACAGGGAAAGACGCAAGATAGAAACAGAGATCCTCCTTAATGCCCTTGAAATGATTGAAAAAGATGAGCTTCATAGTCGTCCTGCTATCGTGCTCTTTTCAGAAAACTGGCATCCTGGCGTGATTGGCATTGTGGCGTCAAGGATCGTCGAAAAGTACTACCGGCCGGCCATTTTGTTAACTCTTGTCAATGGTGTGGCCAAGGGCTCAGCGAGAAGCATTGAGGCCTTTCATCTCTTTAAGGGCCTGGAGTCCTGTGCAGATCATCTTATCAGCTTTGGGGGACACAAATATGCCGCGGGGCTTTCTATCAAGCCGGACTCTATTGAAGACTTCAGGATCGCCTTTGCAAACATTGTTGAATCCACTGTTAAGGAAGAAGATTTTATTCCTTCAATGAAAATAGACGGGACAATTGCCTTGGATGAGATCAACGAAGAGCTCATTAACGAATTAGCCCGACTGTCCCCCTTCGGGCCGTCCAATGCGGAGCCCGTCTTTTCTGCCCACAACGTAGAAGTAATCAGCGTCAACATCCTCAAGGACGCTCATCTCAAACTAAAACTTTCTCAGGATAGAAAGGTTCTTGATGCTATCGGTTTTAATATGTCTGAAAAAAAAGTCACTGCCGGCGACAGGATTTCCATCGCCTTTTCGCCATCTATAAATGAATGGAATGGAAGGAGAGCGGTTCAGTTGAAGCTGAAAGACATTAAGCTGGGAGTAGGGGAGAAGGATTAAAGGATTATGGCTTAGGGGGTAGGGAGATTATCAGTCTTTGCGAGGAGGCGAATGCCGACGAAGCAATCTCATTATCTCCCATCATGTCATTCCCGGCTTGATCGGGAATCCAGTCATACAAAAACGTGACAAAAAAAATAAGACGGGATTCACAGGATTATCGGGATGAAAAGATAAAATCAAAAGCGAAAGACAGGTTTTAAGGTTTTTCAAATCCTGCAGATCCTGTTAATCCTGTCAAAAAAAGCATATAGCTTTAATCTGCGACCATCACGAGCAATCTGCATTAATCAATAGCCAATGCCTTGCTGCATTCATGTTTACAAAAACATACTTATTGCGCATGCCCCTATTATACTGTAATATTTCAGACATCTACCGGTATGCAAACATTAGCACTTGATAAGGAAACGCATCATGACTTCAAACATAATTGACAAATTGAAAGATGAAGGACGTGAGGCCTTTCTTAAACTTGATCCCGTAGACAGAATTTTAAAAATGGAAAGGCTGCTTAACGAGATCATCTCAATCAAGGCTGTAGATGAAGGGGTAACTGAACGTGACATCTATAACCGATACCTTGGGCGTGATAAAAAACGCCGTCACGGTTTATGACAAGGAAAGTTCGAGCGAAGCTTCTGTTGCCTTAATCGGCGGTTATGCCGCTATTTTTTTTGGTGCAGAAAGGACAACGCTTGATGTTGATATCTGTTTCCACTCAACAACAGAATACCCGGCCCCTCATTCTTTAACTTTCTCAAGGATTATCTTTCCCCCAGATTTAAGCTCCGTCTTCTAGAAGCCACTAAAGACCCAACCGACCCGCTTAAGCACGACTTGATTGTTATTGATGATGAACAGGGAGACTATCCACGTATAGATATCCTCATGCTTAGATACAAGTGGGAGCTTGAAGGGATGAAGAATGTTAAACTTGTAGACAGGCTTCCAATTCCTTTATTTCCTTTGCCCTATCTGGTGGCAATGAAACTCATGGCCGGAGGCAGGAAAGATGATCTGGATATTCCGGACCTATTGAGGGTGGCTACAGAAAAGGAAATTGTAAAAATTCATGAACTTGCCAAAAAAGTTGGAAGGGACAGGAACCTTCAGGCGCTTCTGAATGAGATCCAGGAACAGGGATTAAGGGAGAAGGATTAAGGGATTATAATCCCCCTCTTTTTAAAGAGGGGTTAGGGGAGATTATGAGTCTTTGCGAGGAGGCGAATGCCGACGAAGCAATCTAACAACTCCTCCTCTCCTTG
>JADFVM010000100.1 GCA_015222555.1 Pseudomonadota bacterium | reverse complement strand
ACGGTAAGCATCATGCCGGGAAATCTGAGCAAAAAAAATGTAGGAACCCACCCCGTCGTTACGGAACATGTTTCTCTACCGGAAGCGAAGACAGCCCGTCTATCCGATAATGTTGGTGGCGAAAGAGATGATTACATAGGAAATAAGTTGCAGGAAAGTAATGAGAAGATCGCAGTAGCACCCTCCAGTACACCGCCCAAAGACAGGACAGAAGAACCTCGCTTTAGAAAAGAAGGGGCCTATGCCGGGCCAGCACCGGCAGAGACACTTGCCGATAAGAAGCAGGTTCTCGTTGCCAAGGGAAAAACATCACAGCTTATTGGCGGCCTGGCACCATCAAAAAAGGATATGGATGCCATGGCACCGGCGCAGGTCATGACACGCTCTTTTGTCACTCCTGGCATCATGGCCGAATCGGAAGCAGTAATAATGGGTCCAGTCTACGCCGGTCGCGACAGGTTTGACCATACCGAAATCAACCCGATCAAGCTTGTCGGTGAGGCGCCTGTTTCCACCTTTTCAATCGATGTTGACACCGCCGCCTATGCATTTGTCCGCAGAGCTCTCAATAACGGCCATCTACCACAAAAAGATGCCGTGCGGGTCGAGGAGATGATCAATTACTTTGATTATAACTATGATATTCCAAAGGATAGGGCAAACCCTTTTAAACCGACAGTGGCTCTTTATCAAACGCCCTGGAATCCTCAGACTCAGCTGCTTCATATCGGCATTAAGGGCCATGACATTGTAAAAGAAGCGAGACCGAAGACCAACCTGGTATTTCTCATTGACGTCTCCGGCTCCATGTCAAGCCAGGATAAGCTTCCCCTTCTGAAAAACTCCATGAAGATGCTCGTCGAGGAGTTGCAGCCTGAAGACAGGGTTGCCATAGCCGTCTATGCCGGCGCGGCAGGAACGGTTCTTGAGCCGACAAAGGCAGCAGAAAAGGGGAAAATAATCGCAGCCCTCGACAAATTAAATGCGGGGGGATCGACTGCTGGAGGTGCCGGTATTAAACTGGCCTATGCCCTTGCCGAAGCCAATTTTCAGAAGGATGCTGTAAACCGAGTTATTCTTGCCACGGACGGTGACTTCAATGTGGGGATTAGAAATCCTGAAGAGCTGAAAGGATTTGTGGAAAGAAAAAAGAAAAGCGGCATCTACTTGTCAGTCCTCGGCTTTGGCCAAGGGAATTATAACGATGCGCTCATGCAAAAGCTTGCCCAGAACGGCAATGGCAACGCCGCCTATATCGATACACTGAGTGAGGCGAGAAAGGTACTCGTAGAGGAGGCCAGCTCAACACTCTTCACCATTGCAAAGGATGTGAAAATCCAGGTTGAATTCAATCCTGCCAGCGTGGCCGAATATCGCCTCATCGGCTATGAGAGTCGTATGCTTAAACGTGAGGATTTTAACAATGACCAGGTGGATGCCGGTGATGTCGGCGCCGGTCATACTGTTACAGCTATCTATGAAATTACAACGGTTGAGAGCAAATCAAAGTTCATTGATGATCTTAGATATGCAGACAGTAAGACAACTCAAGAAAAAGGCAAGAAGGGCGAGTATGCCTTTTTAAAAATCCGCTACAAGCTGCCTCATGAAGAGGTAAGCCGTCTTCTCACAAAACCGATTGACGAGGAAGCGATGGTCAACAATATCAACAATGCATCTGAAGACATCAGGTTTGCAGCATCCGTCGCCGCCTTTGGACAAATTCTGAGGGGCACACCTTATACGAAAAACTTTGATTATGATGATGTTATCAAGCTTGCAGAACCGGCAAAAGGCCGCGACCAGTTCGGCTACCGCAGTGAATTCCTCAATATGGTGAGGCTGGCAAAAACGGCCAGTACAATGGGAGACAGATAGATCTCGAAAACCGGGGGCTGTCCCAATCTACAGGCTGAATATAGTGAAGTCGTAGAATCGGGGCCGCCCCCGACCCCAGACCTAGCCCATACTTTTCTTCTGCGCCTCTGCCATTAGCGCTTCGTCTATTACATCAACCTTCTTTTCTCTGGCAAGTTTTTCAATTGACATTTTGGCCATGGGACGGGCAAAGACGGGAATTTTTTTCAACATTTCCTCGGCCCCCGGCGTCCATTGCAACTCTTTTTCGCTACTCATTTTTTATCCTTTCAATTATTTTTTCTTTGCCATCAACAATTTTCTAAATTAATGTTAACACATCCCGTAAGATGTGGAATATTTTTATTTTTTTAACAAAATTAATCTGCTAAGATGCAATTTTAATCGGGTGATTTCCTATGGCAATACTGATAATTGATGACGAAGAAGACATTAGAGCTCTCCTCGTTAAACATTTAAAAAAAGCCGGTTATGCTGACATTGTATCGGTAGATTCTGCAAAGAAGGGCTTTAAATGTATGGGGATTGATGAGGATTCGACAAAATCGGTCTCAAAAAATAATGGCTTTGACTTGATTCTAATCGATGTTGCCATGCCACAGATTGACGGTATTGAAGCCTGTTCCAGAATTTTATCTTACGATCACCTCAAAGATATCCCGATAATTATGATATCCTCTATGAAAGAAACCAAGCTTCTCGATATTGCTTTTAAAAGCGGGGCCATAGATTACATCACAAAACCGATTGACAAAGTTGACCTTCTGGCCCGGACACGCTCAGCCCTGAGGATCAAGAAAAGGATTGACGCCGGCAAGAAAAAAACAGCTAAACTGCAGCGACGGGTGGACAAGCTTGAAAAAGAAAATAAAACGTTTGAAGAACAATCCTTTATAGATAGTGTGACAGGCGCTGCATCCCGGTATCAATTCAATGATTACTTCCGCCGGGAATGCAAGCGTGCATCACGAGCAAAAGAACCTCTGTCCTTTCTGCTTGCCGAAATCGATTCTTTCAAGAACTTGCTGGACACCTTCGGTTCTCAGGCAGAAGGCGACATATTAAAAAAAGTGATTCATTGCATCAACAAAAACCTGAAACGACCCGGCGATTTTGTTGCCTGCTATGACCGGACCAAGCTGGCCATATTGCTTACTAATTCATCTAAAAAGGGCGCATTACAGATAGCGAAAACACTCCGTTCATCTGTGGAGAAAATTAAAATTTCAAAGCCCAAATCAAACATCAGTTCGCGCGTCACCATCAGCATGGGTGTAACCAGCATAGAACCGGGAGACCATCCCGTACCCTACAAACTCTTTTCTGCTGCAGATAAGGCCCTGACAAAGGCCCAGAATGAAGGGGTCAACAGCGTTATATATAAAACTTCATCACCTCTAAAACGAGCGCCTAAATTTACAGTATCGGAATAAGCGCAACAATCCCTTCCACTCTCTGCCATAAGGACAAAAAACCTTCCAATAAGTAAAAGCGCTTTATAGAAAAAGGTAAAGAATCCATACCCAGAGGAAGTGACTTTGGCTTTTACTATTTACATCGTGGAGTATTGCTGCGAAGCTTGAATTTCTTTCCCCTTAAAACGTAGCCGAGTGACGCCGTTGACTGAGGAAGATCTGACTCCGACCATAGAATGGGTATCTCAAAGATTATTTAAACACTTCAGGGTTGAAGCATTCCACAAAAAGGATTGTTAATCTACAACTTCAGATCTTTCAAAGAGAGAGTCCAGCTTATAACCGGCCTCTTCAATGATTTCTCTGCCACCCTCGCATCTGTCGACAAGTGCAAGGATTTTAACTATCGTCAGTCCCTCTTCCTCTGCTCTTTTGGCAGCTTTCAGGGAGGAACCGCCCGTTGTAACCACATCTTCAACGATGACGACTCTGGCTCCACTTTTCAGATTTTTCCTTCCCTCTAACCATTGCCCTGTGCCATGGCCCTTCGGCTCTTTCCGGATGATAAAGGCAGGGATAGGATTATTTGCCTCGAAGCTTGCAATCGACAAAGCTGTCGCAATAGGATCAGCGCCAAGAGTAAGGCCTCCCACGCCGTCAATCGGCTCATTCATTGCTTCGATTTTTTTATACATAAGCCGGCCTAAAAGATAAGCGCCTTCAGCATCAAGAGTGGTTTGCTTGCAGTCGATATAAAAATTGCTCTTACGACCTGAAGCCAGTGTGACCTCCCTCTTTTCGTAGGATTTTTCCTTTAAAATTGCTAAAAGTCTTTCTCTTTCCATAGCGACCTATTCTCTCCTGTTTATTTGTTCATACTGGTGGCTGGATTAAAGCTTGCTCTCAAAAAGTGGCATCTGGGCAGCATCAACATGGTCTTTATTAAAATCGATGGGATAATCGCCTGAAAAACAGGCATCACAGCAGGACATTTCTTCCTGAGCCGCTTTTTTCATTCCTTCAATGCTGATATAACCCAGCGTGTCTGAAGTGATATATCGATTAATCTCATCTACGGTATGAGAAGAAGCGATAAGTTCTTTCCTCGTAGGTGTATCAATTCCATAAAAACAGGGATTGCTCGTCGGGGGGGAACTGATGCGCATATGAACCTCGACGGCTCCTGCATCTCTTACCATCTTGACTATTTTTCTGCTTGTTGTCCCCCTCACAATAGAATCATCAACAACAACAACACGTTTACCTTTCAGCACACCTTTGACGGCATTCAACTTCACCTTTACACCAAAGTGCCGGATAGAATGTTCAGGCTCAATAAAGGTCCTGCCCACATAATGATTTCTGATAATACCGGTAGCAAAGGGGATACCGGATTCCTCGGCATAGCCAATGGCTGCCGTCATCCCGGAGTCAGGAACAGGAATTACCACGTCAGCTTCTACAGGATGCTCTCTTGCCAGTTCTTTGCCAAAGGCCTTCCTCACAGAATAGACAGACTTTTCAAAGATATGACTATCGGGCCTGGCAAAATAGATATACTCAAAAATACAGTGAGTCGGTTTTTGTTCAGGAAAGGGTTTAATAGAAGTCAGACCGTTCTTGTCAAAGACGACAATTTCCCCGGGTTCTACATCCCGAACATATTCTGCATCGATAAGGTCCAGGGCACAGGTCTCTGAAGCCACAATATAGGCATCTCCTTGTTTGCCGATGCAAAGCGGCCTGAAACCGTGAGGATCTCTTGCGGCAATCATCCGTGTTTCCGTTTGGAAGAGAAGGCAATAGGCCCCCTTTACACGGGAAAGGGCATCAATAATCCTGTCGGTGAGTGAGTTGAGTTTTGAGGAAGCAAGCAGGTGGATGATAACTTCCGAATCATTGGAGGACTGAAAAATGGAACCGTAAGCTTCAAGTTCACTCCTTATAATATCTGCATTTACCAGGTTTCCGTTATGGGCCAGGGCAATTTCACCCCTTGAATAATCGACAATAATAGGCTGCGTATTTCTCAGCTCGCTGCCTCCCGTTGTCGAATACCTTACATGACCGATTGCGCTGGCGCCTATCAGCTTTTCGAGGACTTCTTCGTTAAAAATATCTGCCACGAGGCCCATACGACGTATAGGATAGAGGCGTTTGCCGTCAGATGAAACAATGCCCGCACCTTCCTGACCTCTGTGCTGCATGGCATAGAGACCAAGGTAGGTAAGTTTTGCCGCCTCAGGATGGTTATAGACGCCCATTACCCCACATTCTTCCTTGAACTTATCAAACATTAGGACACCCTGCTTTCCAGAGACTCACGCCATGCTTTTTGAAGATCTTCAATGGCAACATTAATTTTGTCATCTATAAGGAGATGATCTCCTCCCACTTCACCGAGCACTTCCAGAGGGGTTTCATTGTTACAGGCGATCTCTTCCAGCTTGTCTATATGTCGCCTGTTTAAAGAGAGCACTATTCTCGATTGGCTCTCACCAAACAAAAGAGCATCCCAGCGCTGCCCCTCATTATAAAGTTCAATGTTGGCGCCCATAGGTTTGTCACCGGAGATACAGCCTTCGGAAAGCGCCACGGCAAGGCCCCCTTCGGCACAATCATGGGAAGACTCGACAATACCGGCGGCAATCGCCTCCAGGCAGGTCTTCTGAACCAATCTTTCAAGTTTCAGATCAAGGACAGGAGGCGGCCCTTTCACCAGGCCATGGACTATTTTCAGATATTCACTGCCGCCAAGCTCCGACCTGTTTTTCCCGAGGAGAACAATAATATCACCTTTATTTTTAAAATATTGCGTGCTGTGAAGGTTGACATTTTCCAGAAGCCCCACCATTCCCACTGTTGGTGTGGGATAAATGGCCTCACCCTTCGTTTCGTTATAGAGACTCACATTCCCGCTGACAACGGGAGTATCAAAGGCTTTACATGCATCGGAAAGGCCTCGAACCGCCTCGGCAAACTGCCACATGATTTCAGGTTTTTCAGGATTACCAAAATTTAGGCAATCTGTAATGGCTAATGGTTTCGCACCGGAACAGACAAGATTTCTGGCATTTTCAGCAACAGCGATCATGCTGCCGACGTAGGGATCAAGATAACAGTATCTTGAGTTGCAGTTAACTGTCATGGCAACACCCTTATCAGTCCCCTTTACCCTGATCACCGCCGCATCGGAACCGGGCAGAGTGACCGTATCGGTCCTGACCATATGATCATACTGGTTGTATATCCATCGTCTGGAACCGATGTTGGGTGAGTCGAGAAGATCGACCAAAACCTGATTCATATCTGAAGGGATTTTCAGTGTTGAAAGATCAAGACTGCTCAGCTCGTCAAGATACTCGGGACGACTCATTGGACGTGAATAAACAGGCGCCCCTTCTGCAAGGGGATCAATGGGAAGCTCGGCAACGGCCACGCCCTTTTCCATAAGACGCATAATCCCGTCGTCCGTCACCTTGCCCACAACGGCACAATCGAGGTCCCACTTGTCAAAGATAGCCCTTACCTTGTCCTCACATCCTTTTTTAACGACCATGAGCATACGCTCCTGGGACTCGGAAAGCATGATTTCATAGGGCGTCATGCCCTCTTCTCTTCTCGGCACTTCATCAAGATACATTTCAATGCCTGTGCCCGCCCTGCTCGCCATTTCAAAGGAGGACGAGGTCAGACCGGCTGCGCCCATATCCTGTATGCCTATAATATAATCTGTTTTCATCAGTTCAAGGCAGGCCTCGAGGAGAAGCTTTTCAGTAAAGGGATCACCTACCTGGACCGTTGGCCGCTTTTCTTCCGAGCCTTCATCAAACTCTTCAGATGCCATGGTGGCGCCGTGAATACCATCCCGTCCTGTCTTAGAGCCCACATAGATAACGGGGTTACCTATGCCTGAGGCATAACCCTTAAATATTTTATCACTTTTGACTATCCCTAAGGTAAAGGCATTGACGAGGATATTACCGTTATAGCAATCATCAAAGTACACCTCGCCACCCACGGTGGGAACGCCCATACAGTTTCCATAACCGGCGATACCGGCCACAACGCCCTTTAACAGATATTTATGTTTTGGAAGATCAAGATTGCCAAACCTGAGAGAGTTTAAATTTGCAACCGGTCTTGCGCCCATGGTAAAGACATCTCGCATAATCCCCCCTACACCGGTGGCTGCCCCCTGATAGGGTTCGATAAAGGAGGGGTGGTTGTGCGATTCCATCTTGAAGGCAACAGCCAGTCCGTCACCGATATCGACAACACCGGCATTTTCGCCTGGCCCCTGGATAACCTGCGGTCCTTCGGTGGGAAAGTTTTTCAGATGAACGCGCGAAGACTTGTATGAGCAGTGCTCACTCCACATAACGGAAAAGATGCCAAGCTCCACCATATTCGGCTCCCGGCCGAGGATCTGAAGGACCTTTTCATATTCCTCTTTCGAAAGCCCGTGGCTTTCAACTATTTCATCGGTAATTTCAATCTTTTCCATTGCTAACATGGCTGCATAACCCTTTTTACTATGGACTCAAAAATCTTTT
>JADFVM010000099.1 GCA_015222555.1 Pseudomonadota bacterium | reverse complement strand
CGCTTTGCCTATGTCATGAAGGATTCCGGCCCTTTTTGCAAGTTTCATATTCACCCCAAGTTCTCCCGCCATCAGACTTGCCAGATGAGCGACTTCTTTTGAGTGCTGAAGAACATTCTGTCCATAGGATGTTCTGAACTTAAGTCTCCCGACCAGTTTTATGATTTCGGGGTGTATACCATGGAGTCCAAGGTCAAATACAGCCTTTTCTCCTTCTTCTTTAATTGTTGCGTTGACTTCTTTTTTAACCTTTTTCACTATCTCTTCAATCCTTGCAGGATGTATTCTGCCGTCTTTTGTAAGGCGCTCCAGTGATATCCTTGCAATTTCCCGCCTCACCGCGTCAAAACATGAGATCAGGACTGTCTCAGGGGTATCATCAATTATGAATTCAACACCGGTGGCTGATTCAAGTGCCCTGATATTTCTTCCTTCTCTTCCGATTATTCTCCCCTTCATTTCATCGCTTGGTAAACTGACTGTAGAAATAGTGTGATCGCTGACAAAGTCGCTTGCATAACGCTGAACAGCTGTACTGAGTATATCTTTGCATTTTTTATCGGCATTTTCCAGAACCTCGTCCTCAATACGCTTTGCTATTTTTGCGGCTTCGAACCTTGACTCACCTTCAACCTTTTTTAGCAGCTCTTTTTTTGCTTCTTCAGCGCTGAGATTCGAGATGTGTTCAAGTAAAGCAGACTGTTCCTTAATAAGATTCTGGTATTTAAGATCTTTTTCGCTGATTTCCTTTTCGCGTTTGCCCAGTTCTCTTTCTTTCCTGTTAATGCTGTAATCCTTTTTGTCGATCTGAACAAGTTTTTTGTCAAACATTTCTTCTCTCTGACGCAGTCTTTTCTCAAGCTTGTTTAAATCTGTTTGTTTCTCTTTAAGCTCCTTTTCAGATTCTGTCTTGGATCGAAGACTCAGATCCTTTGCTTCAAGAAGGGCTTCTTTTTTTATTGTGGCGGTTTCTTTTTCTGCATCTGCCAATAACTTTTTGGCTTCCTGTTTTGCGTTTGATAATTTTTTTCTGGCGCTTGCCTTAAAAAATAAAGCTGATAGGACAAATCCAATGACAGATCCGGCAGCAAGGAAAATTAAGAGATACAGGTAGTTTGTCATTATTTGTTCCTCCTTTTATATAATTGTTCTTTAAGTATCTTTTCATAACCTTCATCCGATGGAGAAAAGAAGGTCTTTTTTTGTACGGTATATTTCTGAGACACAAAATGCCCTTTGTAATCATGTGGATATTTATACCCTGCCCCGGACCCAAGACGTTTTGACCCTGTGTAACCTGTGCTCCTGAGATGAGAGGGAACCTGTTGCAGTCTTTCTTCCCTGACATTTGAGAGGGCGCTTTCTATGCCTTTATATGAGGCGTTGCTTTTTGGCGCCATTGCTATGTATAGCGCGGCTTGTGCCAGGATAATACGTCCTTCGGGCATACCTATGGATTCGAGCGCCTTCATGGCTGCTGCGGCAATCTGCAGCGCCCCTGGATCTGCGTTTCCGACATCTTCAGACGAACAGATAATGATCCTGCGTGCAATGTACAGTGGGTCTTCCCCTGCCTCGATCATCTTTGCCAGCCAGTAAAGGGTGGCATCCGGATCGCTTCCCCTCATGCTCTTGATAAATGCAGAGATGGTATCATAGTGTTCGTCTTCGCTGTAATATAAAGACTTTTTCTGGAGGACCTCTTTCGCAAGTTCGATATCATAAGTGGTGTGATCTGATGAATCCCTGATTATAAAAACACCCAGTTCGAGTGTATTCAGTGCCCTCCTTGCGTCACCTTCTGATGCCTCTGCTATAAAATCCATTGCGTCAGATTGAATGCTTATTCCCGTTTCTCCGAGTCCTCTTTTTTCATCCCGCAATGCCTTTAAAAGGAGGGTTTTTATTTCATCTTTGCTCAGCGGATGAAACTGGAATATCATTGATCTTGAAGATAATGGAGGGATAATTGAAAAGAATGGATTTTGAGTAGAGGCCCCTATTAGCGTTACATTGCCGTTTTCGACATCAGGCAGCAGGGCATCCTGCTGTAATTTGTTGAATCTGTGGATTTCGTCGACAAAGAGGATTGTCCTGTCTGCCCCCTTGGCCTTAATGATGGCATTTTTGATATCCCCGACCCCTGATGTAACGGCGTTCAGGGCTATATATAATGCCTTGGTTCTTTTTGCGACAATGCGGGCAAGGGCCGTCTTCCCGGTACCGGGAGGGCCGTATAAAATAAGTGAGACGATTGAATCTCTTTCTATTGCTTTCCTTAGGGCTTTCCCGGCGCCAAGAATATGTTTTTGTCCGAGAAATTCCTCAAGGGTTTCAGGCTGCATCCTCCATGCAAGGGGAGCCCTTCTGTCTGTCTTGATCAATTCCATGTTCAGGGGTACAACCCCCGGCCTCCTGACCAGCAGGAGCGGCGACCATTAATAAGGCATGACAGAAAGGTTTTATTCGGGTGGCAGGATTAAATTAGGTAGCATATTTGATTCTATAGCAACAACCCCATTCGAGTTTTCTGGTAAATACCTGATTTGGCTGAAAATGCATAAATTAAGAGCATTTTTTATAAGGTTGTGAAACTTTTTTGCAATGTTTATGATTATCCATGCCCGAAAAAACTTAATTGTCAAGACTAAAAAAAATAAGTTTGGTCCCGCTTCTACGAGATTTTTTGACCCACCTTGCCGTGTTGAGGTAAAACTTGTCGCCCTGTATTTACAGGTGGGTGTCTTGAAGGTAAGATTAGGCTTATTCTCCCAATTTCTCGGGACGCTCACACTTTCCTTACGCTGACTCCCATAATTTAATAATTGTCGGAACAAGTTTCCCTCCTTATTATCACGAACAAGGCAGGCATATTACCTTTCTTCTCATATTTTATATTATAAAATATGAGAATTTCAAGTAAAATACCTGGTACTATTATGCTTACTTAAGACTAACCCCGTAATTTATGAGAGAATTCCTTAGTTTATCCTTATTTTCACTGCTCATTGAACATAATGGGAGTCTGAATTCCTCCTCAATCTTCCCCATCATGCTGAGAGCTGTCTTTACGGGTACCGGGTTAGTCTCGATAAACATGGCCTTGTTAAGGGG
>JADFVM010000098.1 GCA_015222555.1 Pseudomonadota bacterium | reverse complement strand
TTCGGAATGTTACGACAGGCTTCACCTTAATCTTTCACCTCAACAGGTAACGAAATAGTAAAACAACTCCCTTTCCCTATTTCACTTTCCACCTCTATTTTCCCTTTATGCATTTCAATGATTCTCTTTACGATGGGCAGGCCAAGACCACTGCCTTCCACCAAGCCACGGCTGGCATCAATGCGGTGGAATCTTTCAAATATTTTATCCACGTCATTCGCCTTCATCCCCATGCCTGAATCGCTGACAGCAACAATAGCCCAGCCCTCCTCTTCTCTCACGTTGATAGAGACAGTTCCTTCAGGCCTGTTGTACTTTATGGCATTGTCCACAATATTGGATATCGCATCCGTAAGCCGCTCTCTATCTCCCTGGATGGCAAGACTGTCACCACTGAAATTAATTTTTACGCCCTTGTCTGAAGCATTTGTTTCAAGGGCTTTCACCACATTACCTGCAATCTCCTTAAGGTCGATCTTTGACAGGTTAAGTAAAAAAGCTTCACTATCCAGCCTTGCAACTTCAAGTATACGGTTTATGATGTGAGCCATTTTATTGGCCATGGCACTGATTTTCGTTAATGCCTCTTTATACTCTTCAGCGGGCCGCTCCTGCATTAAAGTAACATCGCAGTAACTCTTTACCACTGATACCGGTGTGCGCAGATCGTGTGAGGCATCAGACATAAACTGCTTTTGTCTCTCAAAAGATTCTTCTATGCGTTCCATCATGGTATTAAAACTTTCCGCTAAAAGCCTCAATTCGCTCTCTACTCCAACAACCTCCAGCCTTTCCTTGAGGTTCTTCTCTGTTATTTTCCCCACTTTGTCCGAGAATGTGTCCACTCTTTTAAGTGAATAGCGGGTAATGATGATAAGTCCCAGGAGAGAAATAATAAAAAAAGAGGGAAAAACGATGATAATCATATTTCTGAATGAAGCGATAAGTTCATAGGTTTCTTCCAGTGTTTCGCCAACCTGAATAGTCAATGTCATGCTTCGTAAATTGAAGGTCTGACTCAAAATGCGTAAGGGGCCTTTATCGGGGCCTGTTATAGTGTCATAGAGAGGCTCAAGAGACTCCTGTGCCGGTGGAAGTTCAGCATCGACAATAGAAAGCGAGGGTGATCGGGCAACAATATCCCCTTTACTTGAAATTACCTGATAATAGTGTCCTGAAAGCGGAAGGGCATATTCGCCCACCTCTGCCTCCGAAAGTGCTATCTCATGGTATCCCTCTTCCACATCAAGCAAGCCTGAAATTAGCTGCATTTCAGAATGGAGATGTCCATCGACAGAAGCCATTAAGGTGTTTTCTATCTGGTAGTAAAGAAAAAGCCCGAGAATAAAAAATAGAATTGAAAAGAGGAGGAAATAGAGAGCAACGAAGCGCATTTTAATTGAAGAGAGCATAGGTAACTACTTCTCCTCTCTTAAGATATAACCTGCGCCTCTTACCGTATGAATGAGTTTCCTGTCGAAATCCTTATCTAATTTTTTCCGCAGGAAATTGATATAAACATCGACAACATTGGAATCCAGGTCAAACTCCTCATTGTAGATATGCTCTGTTATGTCAAATCTGTTGACAACATGTCCTTTATGATAAGCCAGGTATTCAAGAAGGGCATATTCCTTTGAAGAAAGGAGAATCAGTTTTCCACCCCGCCTCACTTCATGTGTGGCTGTATCAATCTCAAGATCGGCAATTCTGATTGTTGCCTGTTTTACATCACCACGACGTCTCATCAATGCCCGTATTCTTGCCAGTAACTCACTGAAATCAAAAGGTTTGGTCAGATAATCATCGGCGCCGCAATCGAGCCCTTTGATCTTGTCAATGACAGTATCTTTTGCCGTCAGCATCAGAACAGGTGTGTTGATTTCATTTTGTCGCATCTTATCAAGAACAGTCAGACCGTCCATAATAGGCAGCATAATATCAAGGACAACAACATCGGCTGGATAATTTTCAGCCATATAGAGGCCTTCCTCTCCATCATGGGCCATATCAACATTGTAACCCTTTTCTTCCAGCCCCTTTTTGATTATGGAGGCGAGATCTTTTTCATCTTCAATGAGAAGTATACGCATAAATTGAGTATATTACAGCTTAGTACTTTAGAAATTATTTTCTGCGCTTTTCTGGCAGAAAATAATTTCGTGAAGGTAGTTATCCAGTTCATCCGGGCTAGGAGTTTTGGAATTTTTTTTGCTCTCCCTGCAGTCCTTTTCGGGCTATTGCCCCAACCTGTGTTATGC
>JADFVM010000097.1 GCA_015222555.1 Pseudomonadota bacterium | reverse complement strand
TGAGGGATTTTCAGCTCCTTTTCTGACAGGATAAGATCATCGTATAACAGGATATCGATATCAATTACCCTTGGGCCCCAACGGACCGTTTTCACCCTGCCCAGTGCCTTCTCAATTGACTTGACAAGCTTGAGCAGCGCCCGTGGGCTAAGTGACGTTTTAATCCTGATGGCCGCATTGATAAATTCAGCTTGCTCTGTCACACCCACAGGTTCTGTCTCATAAAAGGATGACCTAGCAATGATATTAATGTCAGCCCTGTCATTAAGCGCATCCAGAGCAGACCTGACATTTTCTATCCTGTCGCCCATATTGGACCCGAGAGCGAGATAAACCTCATGATTCATATACGCTCATACATAACAGAGAAGAACATTTTCTGTCAAATAAAATGGCATTAATTAAGGGTGTCGCAAAAGATTTGATCAAATCGATAATGGCACATCGTAAATGGGCGGAAAAGCGGAGGCTACATAAGTAAAGGAGCATTCCCTTGTTCCCTTTGGGAAAGAGCCTCTTTTTAACGTCGCCAACGCGACCTCAGCGAATTTTCAGAGTTGCCCTTAAAGCAATACCCCGGTGATCATAAGCACTGTCAGCACAAGATGCGACAGAATTGTCAATCCCATGGCAGGGATCATTTTTGGTGTATCTTTAAAATTATTATGCAGGATAAAAGAAGCCGCAAGTGCAGGGAATAGAAAGAAGAGCCCCAGGAGGCTCCATTTTTGGAGTATCCCGCTCAAGGCCGCGGCCAAGACCACCAATACGGAAAGGAAGACCAGCAGGTAATACACATAGCGGCTCTTTTCACGTCCCATCACGACGACGAGGTTGTTTTTATCAGCCTTTTTATCGCTGCTGTAATCGGGGAACTGATTTATCCACAAAATAGCCGTCGTCATCAGGCCCGCCGGAATGGATGCGATAAAAGAAGCGAGAGAAAATGTTCCGCTCGTAATATAGTAGGCCGATACCACAGGAAGGGGCCCGAAGGCCAGAAAGATTGCTATTTCACCAAGCCCATTGTATACCAGCTTGAACGGAGGTGCTGTATAGGCAATGCCCAGAAACAAACCGATTGCGCCAAAGATAAGCAAAACAGATCTATCTCCCGGGCTTAAAGCAATAACCGCTCCTCCTGTAGCAAGAGATGCCGCGACGAGAATCGTTGAAATAGTCTTTACTTCAGTATAGCTTAACAACCCTCCTGCAAGCATGCCACTGCCACCGCTAAAAGGCGTTTTGTTAACCTGGGGGGTATCGCAACCGGCCTTGAAATCGAAAAGGTCATTTAAAGTATTTGCTGAAAGATGGATGAGTGTTCCGCACAAAAAAGTAAAAAAAGTCAGGACAGGCGCTGTGTTACTCTGCCCGCTATAGGCAAGGGCAACACCCAGGGCCATGGGAAGGACTGAGGCGGTAATGAAGGGGGCTCTTAACTCATTTATACAGAGAGCGAACTTAGATGATTTTTCTTGACTTGATGCAGTGTGGGCCATAAAATTCTTTTTACTTTTAATTCATTCGGGGTGTAGCTCAGACTGGTAGAGCACTGCGTTCGGGACGCAGGGGCCGGAGGTTCAAATCCTCTCACCCCGACCAAACTACTCACCACCATAATAGTCTCCCATAAAAGGGTGCACATCACAGATATTAATTCCGCCCTGGATCTATCAATTGATCAAACTATACACTCACCCGGTTTCGCCCCTTTTTCTTGGCACGATACAAGGCCTTGTCTGCCTCTGAAATCATCTTGACGGGCGAGACTTTTTTCCCGCTACTTTCGGCAACACCGATACTGATAGTGACAGAAACACTTTTGTCCTTTACCGTTGAGCCACGGCCCCTCTTTCCCTTGCTGGATTTATTAGGACGGTTCTTTCCCCTGATGCCCAGGTTGTAGGTTGCAATTCTTTCACGAAGCGTCTCAAGATGGGACATGGCGCTCTCCAGATCCTTACCGGGGAAAAGGATAGTAAATTCCTCTCCACCATATCGATAGGGCCTTCCACCACCACCCACTTTCTGCATCAGGCCGGCTACCATTTTCAGCACATGATCACCTGTATCATGGCCATAGGTATCGTTGAACTTTTTGAAATGATCTACATCGAGCATGGCAACGGTATATCGCCGTCCCAGCATTAAGGTCCGCTCGTTGAGGGCCCTTCTGGCCAGCAGCCCTGTTAATTCATCCCGGTAGGCCATGTGATGGGTATTTTGAATGATGCCAACAATGAGAATTAAGCCTGCAGCAGAAATAAACAAAATAAATACACTCTCACTCCCCACAAAAAAGCAGGCGAGATTCGCAGCAACAAGTGCGCCCATAAGGCCGGTCTCAAGAGATGACCGATTGAGATAATAGGTGATAGAAAGGAGTAAAAGGGCGAGGCCATTCATAATAAGGGCCGATTGAGGAAGAGGATAACTTCCCAAATTGCTACTAAAAAAATCCTTTGAGAGGAGCTGGTAGATCTCCTGCCTTCCGTCCCGAATTATCCATAGGGTAAAGATTATCTGAAATAGGATAAGCCCCAAACGGATACCACCCTGAAAGGTGGTGATTCCTCGCTCCTTCATAAAGGCAAAGAGAGCGATATTCAGTGGCAGCAAAAGGCAAAGCATATGAAAGACGACCTTTGATTCAAAGCTGCTCTGCCCGTCCACAAGCACGGCACGGTAACCCCAGTAGGCAAGGCAAAAGGTAAGAAGAACAAAGGCGATGCGTGTCAGGTTAAAACGAAGGCTCAACACAATGCCGAGGGAAAATATGATGTAGGGTAGATAGGAAAAGGTTTTTGGAACAGCATGTTTTACATAGCCAAGGTGGGGCAATGCCAGCCAGGCTGCGCCGAGCAGAAAAAAAGGCATTGCAAAGGGCAAGAACTTTCTATAGACAGCGGTAATCAAGATCCGGTTTTCCTCCAGGGTAAAACCAAGTGGAACGATGCGACCAGTATTTTAGTCGTTATTGGCTCCCCTGTCCATCATGAAAATTAACAGGAACCTGTTTACATTATTTGTCGGGGATGTGGAGAAGCGGGGAAAGATAAATTTTTTGACTATTCAGCTAATGAAAACAGAGCCCCTCCCCTTATCTTAAGGGGAATTAGAAAAAGACGAATTTCCGCATTCGCTGAATAGTTACAAGTTTTTTCGACTAATCAGCCTTTTTATAATCCCTGTTGAGAGTAGGCCGGACAATCAATTAATCCTTCAACGATGGCATGACACCTTTGGCCCAGACATGTTTACCAAATTTCCAGTAACCCGTCACATTGTTCATTCTGGCATCTGAAGACTTATCCACGGGTGTGACATTTCCCTTGAGCAGCGGTTGAAGATATTCAGCCAACACGCTACCCCCTCCGCCGGAGACAATCACGGTATCGATGTCCCAGTCATCAACCCACAGACGGTCAACCTCATTAGCTACAGATGTCGCCAGCTGGCTGAAAACCTGCTTTGTCAACGATTTGAGATCAAACTTTTCGCCACGAATTTTAATGTAACCTTCGTCTACAGCATCATAGAGGCGATAAAGTTCGACATTGACGCCACTTTTTTCCCGAAGTTTAGTGGCAATGACGTTAAATGCACGGGCTATTCCCGATTCCGTCGTGCGGCTTCCCCTTTCGGAATAGCGCATTTTATCGGAAATAGAATAATCTGACGTTCTGAATCCCACATCAATAACGCCGATTTTCTCTTTGACCAGGCGCTTATCCTTCATTTCACCCACGTCATTGAGCATGAGGTTAAAAAGCGAACCCCATGGCTGAGGAATAATGCGTGCTCTATTTATGTTAATCGTTTTTTCTTCAGAGTCACCATTTGCGCTGGTTATTACCACCTTATGCTCACCCACAAGAATTTTAGCCAGCTCTTCTTTGTGTTCGCGATAATAACCGATGGGAAGCCCCGTCACCAGGTTAATCGGTATATGGCTTTTTACAAGGCGGGCGGCGGCGGTAAGGGCCAGGTTTTTGATAAATCGATCGACAAACTGGGTCTGGTCAAGGGTGAAATAACGTTCGCTGCTCTGTCGCTCGGCCAATTCACCAACGAAGTAGCTGTTGCCGTCAATCTCGACCTGCAAATGCTCCTCTTCACCCGAATCTGCCAACGCAGAGTCACTGAACTGAATATCTGTGGCATCGCCTAGAACTGATTTAAAAATAAGCGAATTTTCACCATTTGTTGCTTTTGTAAAACCAAAGCCGATATCAATACCGAGGATTTCCATTTTAATCTCCTTTAGAAAACAGTTTTCCCGATTCAGACATTGTTATATGACTGAGCCTTGTCCTGTAAAAGTATAAAATCAAGAAATTTCTATCACACTAACCATGAGAAGTCAATGAACAGAACTACCCCCTCAATTTCTAAATTAATAGTGGGGCGGTGGCGTCTCTTCGGAAGGGTCCCGTATCAAGGATGGGCTCGATGCCCTTATCTGCTTTTTTAGCAAGTCCACCTCTCTACTTAATTCGTCTATCTGTTTTTGCTGGGATATGAGAACCTCATTCAACTCCTGAATGGTAGAGTCCTGTTGCATAAAGCGCATCTCCAAATCGACTATGCGTGATTCCATTTGAACCTCTCTTTTTAATTATTGATAAGTTCCCAAGTTGGGTAAGCGTCAGGCAAGCCAACAATAACAAGATTCGTGTCGGGTTTCACCAAAGCTGCCCGCCTCATTCCCGTACAACGCAGCCGAAGGTCACAATTAACTGCGGGAGCGAGGGGAGTGCTGCTAGTGCATCCAAGCAATGAAGAAGCCAGCCCTATCACACCAGACTCTTTGTCACAATTTCATGGACATCATTGGAAAGCCCGTCAGTCGCCTTGATTCGTTCCAGCTGGCCCTTCATGAGCACCTGCCTTTTCTCATCATAACGCTTCCAGCGGCTCAGCGTACCCACCAGACGCGCTGCAACCTGGGGATTAAACTTATCCAGCGTAAGCACCTGATCTGCCAGAAAACCATAGCCCTCACCACTCTCATCGTGAAAGGCAGCCATATTTCCATGACAAAAAACGCCAATGAGCGACCTTACCCGGTTAGGGTTTTTCATATTAAAATCAGGGTGATTCATCAATTTTTTGACTTCGCCGAAGGTTCCGGGAAGCGTCGAAATGGCCTGTAGGGAAAACCACTTGTCAATAACAAGAGGATCCTTTTTCCATTTGTCATAAAAGACACCCATTGTTTCTTCTTTTTCCGGGCCACCGTAATTATTAAAGGCACCCAGGGCGGCAATGACATCGGTCATATTATTAGCGGTGCTGAACTGCGTCATACAATTCGATATGATATCCGCCTCTTCAAGCATCATCAAATAGCTCAGGCAGAGGTTCTTGAGACTTCGGCGCCCCACAGCGGCAGAATCAATGGTGTAGGGACCGTCATCCATGTTAGCGTTGTAGACATTGAGAAGATCCTTACGAAGCGATTGCGCAATCGCTTTTCGAATAAACTCCCGCACCTTTCGGATCGCTAGCGGATCAATAAGGTCCATCTGTTCGGCTATGTATGTTTCTGTGGGCAGAATGAGCGCCTGGGCAATGAGTGCCTTGTCCATCCCCTCATCATTAAGGGTGAGGCGAAAGGCATCAACAAAAAGGCTGTCCATTGAAAGGTCGGTACCCTTTTGAATAGCCTCTATCAGTCTCAGCATGAGCCTTAAACCAAGCTGCTGTCCTGCCTCCCAGCGGTTGAAAGCGTCGCCGTCATGGGCCATAAGGAAGGCAAGATCACTATCCCTGTAGTCATATCTCAGCTTTACAGGCGCTGAAAAATTCCTCAGAAGCGAAGGGATTGGCCGGTGAAAGATCCCGGTGAAACGAAAGGTTTCTTCTGTACTATGGAGATTAATAAGCTGCACCCCACCTTCATCCTGCACCTTATCCCCCTCTAGACGCAGCGGACGGTCTTTGCCCTGCCGGTCTAAAAGTCCCATGGCCAAAGGGATATGGAAAGGAAGCTTCTTGTCCTGTCCCGGTGTGGGAGGGCAGCTTTGCCTGACCTTTAATGTATAGACGCCAGCCTCCTCATCATAGTCATCCTCCAAATGCAGCTCCGGTGTTCCCGCCTGGCGGTACCAGAGCCTGAATTGGGCTAAGGGGATACCAGAGGCATCCTCCATGGCAGCAACAAAATCATCACAGGTCACCGCCTGCCCATCGTGTCGATTAAAGTAAAGATCCATCCCCTTTCTAAAGCCCTCTTTACCAAGCAGAGTGTGCATCATACGAATCACTTCTGCACCCTTGTTGTAAACAGTGGTGGTGTAGAAGTTATTGATCTCAACATAGGAGTCGGGACGAACGGAATGGGCCATGGGGCCGCCATCTTCTGGGAACTGGGCATTTCGAAGGACACGCACATCCTGGATTCTTTTAACGGCGCGGGATGTCATATGGGCAGAAAATTCCTGATCACGAAAAACGGTGAGCCCTTCCTTAAGACTGAGTTGAAACCAGTCACGGCAGGTGACACGGTTGCCCGTCCAGTTGTGAAAATATTCATGTCCGATTACCTCCTCGATCGCTTCAAAATCGGTATCGGTGGCTGTTTCAGGTTTTGCCAGTACATATTTAGAGTTGAAGATATTGAGACCTTTATTTTCCATGGCCCCCATATTGAAATCATCGACGGCGAGGATCATGTAGATGTCGAGATCATATTCCAGGCCAAAGGTCTCTTCATCCCACTTCATTGACTTTTTAAGTGACGCCATGGCATGGTCGCACTTGTCCTTATTACGTTCCTCCACAAATATCTGAAGGGCCACTTCTCGACCGGAGCAGGTAGTGTAGGAGTCCTCAATTTTGACGAGATCTCCCGCCACAAGGGCAAAGAGGTAGGAAGGTTTTCTAAAAGGATCTTCCCAGCGGGCAAAGTGTCGCCCGCCTTCAAGGTCGCCCTGTTCTATAAGGTTACCATTAGAAAGGAGTACCGGATATTTGACCTTGTCCGCAATAATTGTCGTTGTGAACTTTGCCAAGACATCGGGACGATCCGGATAATAGCTTATCTTCCGAAACCCTTCCGCCTCGCATTGGGTACAGAAAATACCACTCGACTTATAGAGACCTTCCAGCGAGCTGTTTTCCTGCGGTTTTATCTCCGTAATGATCTCAAGAGTGAAGGTATCGGCCACCCCCGGGATAGTCAAACATTCGTCATCAACGGTATAGTCCTGATCGGTGAGGTGATTATCATCGAGGCGAAGCAATTTCAGCTTAAGCTCGCGGCCGTAAAGTACAAGGGGGGCTGCGTCATCCTTATGCAGAGCATTCCTTCGCATGGCCAGATTTGACCTGACCCTTGTAATCTCCTCTCCAAGATCAAATTCAATATCGATTCTGTCCACCAGATAAGACGGTGGAAGATAATCTTTTCGATAGATCGTCTCGTGTGTCTTCTTTTTGCTCATTTGACATCCTTTACATTTTTTTCAGCACTGTATTAATCAGAAAGTAAAGATAACATAGAGGGCGCTTTATGGTCACTCATTTGTTTGCATCTTTTCTCCCACATTGTGAACCCAAACATCCAAATCTCAATCTAAAAACAAAAGGTTAATAATCTCTTTTATTCCCGTTCAACGAAGCCGAGTGAAGCAGATGATTGCGGAATAAGGGGACAAACTGTCTGAGCAAAGCGAGTTTTTGT
>JADFVM010000096.1 GCA_015222555.1 Pseudomonadota bacterium | reverse complement strand
TCTTATTCTTGGCGGATTGATCTGGTGGGCAAGAAGCGCCGCAAAGGGAAAATAGTCGCGGAACTGTTCTTGTTTCCTTTTGCACCATGGGCAGGGATCAATTTGTTTTTTCTTGACAATAATTAGTCTAATGTATAAACTTGAGTATAAACCGTATATTTTGATTAATTATATCAAGGGGAGAAAATTATGAGATTATCAGTTCTTACAGTTATGTCATTGTTCGTTCTTTTGCTCTTTGGAGGGGTTGCCTCTTCATCTGTTGCGGAAAGTGGTAAAAAAATAGCTCCTGAAGAAGCGGAGAAGATGGCCATTGAACATCTTCAAAAAGGGATTATGTATGATGACCAGGGAGAGTTCGCCAAGGCGATAGCGGAATATAACAAAACACTGGAATATTATCCCGGAGCCGAGAACGCGCTGTATAATCTCGGATTTTTGCATATGAAGATGGATAACATGTCTGACGCGATCTCTACTTTCGATAGACTTGTAAAACTTTCACCAGATTATTACGAGGCATTTAACCTACTTGGCATGGCATATAACGAGATTGGCAAGGGGAAAGAGGCGGCCGAGGCATGGAAGACCTCTCTTAGCCTTCAGGCTGATCAGCCAAAGATAAGAAGTTCCTATGATAAATTAACCGCTGTCCTGATCGCGGGGAAAAAGTAATTCCCCTTTACAATATTGACATCCTTAAAACGATGGAACATAACATACAGTTTTAAGACGTTGGAACCATAAAAACCCCACTGTAGCATAGCTTGTTGAGTGGGGTTTTTTTTTAAGTAACTGTAAATAAAAAGGGAGAACTGCTCATTATGATGTGTCAATATAAATATAAAATGAATATTTTAGTCATTATTTCGATTGTTTTATCTTTAATCTTGACCAGTGGCATTGTCGGCGCTTCTGAAGGAGCAGGAATGAAAGCGGGTCCCGGAAGCAACGCAACATGGAGCGGGAAAGGGGGGAAGGACTCAGGTCGGGAGAATTTCCAGGCATGGTGCACAGGCTGTCATGGAGATGAAGGGAAGGGGGATGGACCCCTTGCAGAATCTCTGGGAGAAAATATTTTCCCGAGAGATCTGACTGATGCGAGCATCCTGTCTGATCGGACTGATGCAGATCTTTTTAAGGTAATAAAATTGGGCGGTCCCGCGGCAGGCTTTTCCGAGGCAATGCCGGCCCAGGGTGGCGGAATGCTTACCGATGAAGAGATAAAAAATCTTATTCTCTATATCCGGGCTGACCTTTGTAAGTGCAAGCATAAAGGAAAGTGATGGGCAGTTAGAGGGTCGCTTGCTGATCGAGTAATCAACAAACAGGTCTCCCGTCCTTTTTTGTTTGGAAGGACGGTTTTTTTTAGGAGAAGGGATGGAAAAGGAAAATAACTGGTTTGTTTCAGCATTCAAACCGGAAAAAAGGAATTGGAAGCATTACTTTGGAGGGTTTGCATTTGTAACAATTTTCCTCCAATTGCTGACAGGGTTCTATATCATGTTCTTTTATGACCCTACCCTTGACAATGCCTACAAGAGCATTCAATATATATCCAACGAGCTCTTTATGGGGAGTCTGACCAGAAATCTCCACAGGTGGATTCCTGCTCTCATGCTTATCGCCATCTTTATACATACCGTAAGATCACTTTTGAGAAAGGACTTTCTCCCTGATAGGCATAAGAAGGTGCTATGGCTGACGGGCGTATTGTTTACCCTTCCTCTCTTCCTCTTTCTCGCTACAGGCCTGATCATCCCCTGGGAATGGAAGGGTTACTTTTTTATGGAAATGATTCCCAACTACTTTGAATTTCTTCCGGTTGTTGGGCCTGCTATGAAGAAATTTTTCATTGAATCATTTACAATCCCTAGATACTACGTGATCCATGTCGTTCTTCTTCCGCTCATATCCATTGTGCTTCTCGAATATCATATCCTGAGGAAGCTGAAGAAGCGGATATTCCCTTATATGCTGAAACACACTGTTGTTGCGCTCCCTTTTTTCATTCTTCTCTTTGTGCTGGCGGTCAAGATCCCCATACCTTCTAATGCCGAAGTGATGCCGCCCATGCCGCTGGAAGGGCAGTGGGTGTTCTCACCCGAATGGATTTTTCTAACGGTCCTTCTTCCAATAATGAAGGTAAAAGGCGCGCTTGTGCCTATCCTCTCTATCGCATTTCCGATTGTATTGTTTTTAGGCTTCGCCTTTATTCCATACTTCCTGAAAAGCAAGGCGGAGGCTTCATCTGATGCCACTCCCAAGAAGCGAGCAAGCAATGCCTTCATCAGATTCTGGCACAATCTCAAAAAGACCTCCTTTCGGAGAAAAGTCGTAAATTTTGTCATCGTGACATTTATCACTTTATCTTTCTCAGGGCTCCTTCTTTTTGCTCATTATGAGTCTCCCACTCTTGGCTGCAATTCCTGCCACAATATCTACAGAGGGATGAGGATGGGTATTCCGCCGGAGACATTCAAGGACAGGGGAAAGAATCCGGTTCTTGAGGATAATGACTGGATGATGAATCACTGGTATTATCCGAATGAAATCTGGTAACTTTTTATAACCGGGAGGGGTTCTCTATGAAATTAATAAAATCTAAAAAACTCTTATTGCTGATGGCGGCCCTGATATTTGTCTCAGCCTGTTCAGGTGCTTCTGGTGCGAAAAAGGAGGTTGAGCGGTATGTGGTGGCATTAAAAAGAGGCGATTTTGCAACCCTTTATGAATTGAATGCAACGACCCAGAAAAAGGTGGCACTCATATACAGAGGCGCTGAATCAACGAGGGAAGAGGCCCTTAAAGCCAATTTTGAAGAATATAAAACGATGTTTGCCGATACTGAACCTGACAGTCGGTTATTCAGCCTCTGGTCTGAGAAGTTTCTCTTTCCTTCGGACTCGACCCATACTGTCACGGACGTAGTTGTGGAAGAACAGAAAGATCAGGGGACGACGAGGTTCAAGGAGCGGATGGTTGCCACGGCTGAGATTAAAGTGGAGTATAAGTCGAAAGAGAGTGCCCCGGAGCTTGTAGGAGGTCAGGTTAAGAGTGCCGTCTATATTGCCTCTTTTATTAATGGATATGATGTTGTAAAAGGTATTAAAAGGAAAGATGAGATAAAGATAAACGAATGGCTCTTTAAGAGCATTTATCCGAAAAGGGGAGCGGTTGCCTACTGGTAGGCCGTTCCAGACAGAAGCTCCCTGATTGTTTTATAATTTTATGCAAAGCCCGCCTCCGGTACAGACGCCGGAGGCGGGCTTTTTTTTATATTTAAATTTACAAGGTTTATCAGTCTGAGAGATTCAGATGCTGTTTGCAATGGTTAACCCGCATATCTCCTCCTTCTTTAGCGCACATCGATATCTTGAATTGTTTCAGAAAGAGAGGATAAATAACAAGATTAAAAATAGGGGCGATTGTTGCCGGAACAAATTTTTAAAAAGTCAGTTATTCAATCCCACGTAATGTGCCGATAATGAAAAAGGTGATACCGAGAGCCATGACACTAGGATTGAATACGTCTAGAGGCATCCCCCCCCTCCAGAAGAGCACCGCGTTGAGGGAGCCGACGATAAATAGGGAAACCCCGAAAACCTTGAGGGCCACGCCCTTCTTTTCTTTTACTTTTTCTTCCATGAATACTAAACAGGTGCAGTCTGACTGATTTGCGGTCAGGTTGCTACATCATCTTTGACCTGGCCTCTCTCATAATATCTGCCGTCACTTCGGTGCTTCCTTTTTCTGAAGCAAAATCTTCGACAAATTTTCTCACCATGCCATGTGCCATTTTCGGGACACGCTGGAGCAACGCTTCGGCTTCATCCGTCCAGGGGAGACCTTCTGTTACCTCTTTTTCCTTTTCGGGCGGGTTGACCTCTCCACTCACGACCATAATGTTGCATGTGGCCAACCTGACGCAGTTTTCCGTGTTGCTCCCTATATCAAGGCCCGGCGCGGCGTGGAAACCAACTCTTCCCATAACGAGTAGTGCCGGTGGATCCTTGTCAACATATTTCAGGATCTCCTCAAATGGCTTGCCTGAGAGAAGGGTGGTCTTTATTTCGACCCCTTTTTCTTTTGCGATTTCAGCGGCCGTATCGAGGTGGTCCTGGTATATTTTGGCAAGACCCTTGTCGATGATCTCCTCGTGGAGTTTTTCCTGCTCTTTGAATTTGAATACCTTCCCAGCCTCTTCCGAAAGAACCCCCTCGATACTTTTGAAGGCCGTATAGTGGAAGTCAGGATCGAAGGCAGCTACCGCTTCCACTTCAATATTGTCTCCTTTAGCAAGGGCAATGGCGGACATCAGGCCGGCAAAGGAGTTGGGACTGCCATCTATGGCAACCAGGTATTTGCCTGTCCTTTCTTCATTTTTAACAATAATAAGGTCCCTGTCAATACGCCTCATCACCCTTTCACAAACACTCCCGATCTGGCTTTTTTTAACAGCCCCCAGGCCAAGTACACCCATCACAACGAGATCGTAATCATTCGCTTCAATATCTTTGACGAGCTCCAGGTAGTTTTTTCCCTCAAGTGATTTGCTCTCGTTTACGATGCCCGCATCGGTGGCCATGGATTGAAAATATTCCGCATATGAATCGGAAATGATCTGGAGACCTCTTGTTATCAGGTCGTCGTGAATGTCCCTTTGTCTTTCCAGTTCCTTTTCTTCCTGATATTTGGGAGGCAGGCCGGGTTCCATCTGCTTGAACCTGTCGTCGTGGAGCTCGGCGGCATAAACGTGTGATCCCGTTACAGTTGCGCCGAAGGCCCCGGCTACTTTAAGGCTGAGTGTGATAGCCGCATTTGAATACTTGGAATTATCGAGTGGCACGAGTATCTTTTTATACATTATTGTCCTCTTATTCTTTTTTTTCTACTTTCGTGGCTGTCCAGATGCCATCAGGCTTGACAAGGCGTTTAAGGGTGACATCAAAGCTTCCTTCCTTTTTTGTGGTAACACGGATAACGGCCTCTGCTTCACTTTTGGACAGTATCATACATTTGTCCGGTGCACCGATCCCTGCGCCTATTATGCATTCTTTTGCAACTTCAACCGCATCATTTTTCCATGGTTTGAAACCCAGATCTGCCGTTTTCTGAAGCTTTGCCTGCGTATCCATATCCACATTGATTTTCAATATTTTGCGCTTCTTCTCCTGATTGGGCTTGGCTTGTTCGGTAGCTTTTGGCCCCGCCTCACAACCTGATATGAGGAGCAGGGAAAGGAGGAAAATCATGGAGACGATTCTTGTCGGAGCGTTTATCAGGCCAAGCTTAAACATGGCGCTATACTACTACAAGACTCCTTTAAAGTAAAGCTTTTCTGGGGCTCTGAAATATGTTTTAATAGTTTTAACTTGATGGCGGCAGAACAATGTGGGATGATATCTATTATGAAAAAGAGTTTAATCTTGCTCCTTTCAGGGTTTTTGTTTTTCCTGACTTTATTTCCGGATCCGGCCGCGGCATCTGAAATGGAACTCGGGAGGATGCGAGTTGCCATATGGCCTGAATATGACGATCCGGGTGTTCTTGTTATCTATGATGGAAGGTTCGTCGATGATGGTTCCTTCCCGACAGAGACATCTTTTTTTCTTCCCAAAGGTGCTATTATCAGCGATGCCTGCAGTCTCTCGCCAAGGGGACAGCATTTCTGCCAGTTGTTCAAACAGAAAAATGTCGGAGATATGGATGAGGTGCGCCTAAAACTACCCTTTCCTAATTTTTATCTGAGTTTTCATGTTGACCTCTTTGCAGGTGATGATCCGGTCAGGGATTTTATTTATAAGGTTAAGACCAGCCACCGTGTGAGGAAACTTGAAATCGACATCCAGGAGCCTCTTAGGGCTGAAGGTTTTACCGTCACTCCGGAACCGCAAAAAACGGAGCTGGTGGACGGCTTTAAACATTATCGCTTCTATATTGATAATCAAGACATGGGAGCAGATATGCCCTTTGAGATAAAATATAAAAAGGATGACAACAGGCCTTCCGTAAACATCAAGTATTCACCCATGTCCTCAACAATGAATATGGGGGGTATGTCAAAGTCGCCTTATGGAGAGAGAAGAAATTTTCTTCGTCTTCTTTATGTTCTGGCCGGTAGTGGCTTAGTCATTTTTCTGGGTCTTCTGTGGTTTGTCTTCCGCAAGAAAAAGGTGTGACATGCGTAAGCTCGGAAGCATTCCAAGGCTTATCCTGCCAACTGTATTATTGCTGACCTTTTATTTTACCCCGGCATTTGCGCTTGACGTCAACGAGATTGCAAGGGAGCTTGCCTGTCCATGTGAGTGCCCGCTTATACTGGAGGACTGCAATATGAGTTGCGGGCTTGACTGGAAAAAACAGATAGGGAAAAAGATCGCTGAGGGGAAGAGCAAGGAGGAGATAATAAACGACTTCCGTGCCAAGTATGGAGAGGCCAGCAGGATAACGCCGATGCAAAGGATCCATGGCAAGTTTTACCAGTACACAAGGGCATTCGGCGCCATGGAATGGGTGGTTTTCTGGTCTGTAATCGTTTTATGGACGGGGGCCTTTTTCCTCGGCATTTACCTGCTGTCCAGGAGGTTTTTCAAGAAGAAGACACCGGTGCAGGAAAGGGAGTGAAAGCATTTTTAGTAAGCGTTGCTGTATTTGTCTCGTTTCTCGCGGTTCTGGCTTTTATGCTCTTTCTCATCCTCGTCGATACGAGCCCGATGGGGAAAACGGAGTACCTCCTTCAGACAGGTAAGCTCACCCTTTTCAGATATGCCGGTATCGGCAGTCTTGATGACAGAGAGTTGAAGATAGTCTACGAAGGTGCCTGCACGAGGAAATGCCATAGCCGGGATGTTGTAGAAAGATCGGCCCACAATGCCAGGGAGTGGGAAGAGATCATAAACCGGATGGGCGGAGTTAACGGGGCGCGGATCACAAGGAGCGAGGCAGGGGTGATTGCGGCCTATCTTGCCAAACGTTATGGA
>JADFVM010000095.1 GCA_015222555.1 Pseudomonadota bacterium | reverse complement strand
TGTCCACAGTAAAGACCAGGGTTTTGACTGAGTCCATTTTATCTTTTGGCCTTAAAATTAAAATGTGATCAGCCTCATCACTTTCCGCAGTATCAAGGGATAGATCAAAGTCTTCTTTTAGATTACCCATTCCCGACAGAAATGCCGTGGCAACCCTGGACTGGTTGGAGGTGGAAAATTCCATTTTCATCACTTGATTCAAAGAGGGCGTATACATCCACACCGTTTGACCGTCGGTGACGATTTCACTCTTTTCCGGTTTTTCATAATTCCATCGCATTCCACCCGGCTTTTTATAAAACACCTGTCCTGAAGATCGCTGCGCTCTGGGATAGGCCTTTATTTTAGTCTCCTGAACAAAGGTGGCCTCATAATCTTTCATCGACTTGTAGTTGTCCTGAATCCTTGTCACTATTTTATCAAGGCTGGCAGTCCCTGCAACTGCAACGTCCTGTGAAAAAGCAAAGCCCAGAAATAGTATTGAAACGACAATTGTAAATACACCTTTTCTATTCATATCCTGTTTATGAGAACCTCCCGCCCCTTGCTCGTTCCGTCCGAGGGGCCGACGATGCCTTCCTCCTCCATTTTTTCTATCATTCTTGCCGCCCGATTATAACCGATCTTCATTCTTCGCTGGATCATAGAGATGGACGCCGTACCGGCATCGGCGACAATAGCCACAGCTTCGTCATATTTTTCATCAAGATCTTCATCGAAGCCGTCTTTGCCCTCTTCTTTAACAGGCTTGAGGATCGTTTCGTCATACACAGGCGTACCGCCCCGTTTTTTAAGAAAATCAACAACACGATGCGTTTCAGCCTCTGAAATATAGGCGCCATGGATCCTCTGAAGCTTGGATGCTCCCCCCCTCAAGAAAAGCATATCCCCGGCGCCGAGCAGACTTTCAGCACCGTTGCCATCCAGAATCGTCCGTGAGTCTGTTTTCGATGATACCTGAAAGGATATTCTGGAAGGAAAGTTGGCCTTGATGATTCCCGTGATGACGTCCACCGAGGGCCGCTGTGTCGCCAGAATGAGGTGGATGCCTGCCGCCCTCGCCATCTGGGCCAGCCTTGTAATACATTCCTCAACCTCTCTGGAGGCCACCATCATGAGGTCTGCAAGTTCGTCGATAATCGTAACGATGTAGGGAAGCTTTTCCAGTGTCACGTCTTCCTCTTCACCCTCTTCATTTTTCCGGGTAAATTTAGGCGTCTTTTCAACGAGGCGGTTAAAGCTGGTAATATTCTTAACGCCTGTCTCTGAAAGAAGCTGATAGCGACGTTCCATCTCACGGACGGCCCACCTCAAGGCAAGAGCCGCTTTTTTAGGGTCCGTGACGACGGGAAGCAAGAGGTGCGGAATGCCGTCATAAACGGAAAGCTCCAGCATCTTTGGATCAACCATGATAAAGCGCACATCCTCGGGTGTGGCCTTGTAAAGAATGCTGCAGATCATTGAATTAACGGAGACACTTTTCCCGGCCCCCGTAGCGCCCGCCACAAGGAGGTGTGGCATCTTTGCAAGATCGGTGCTGACAGGCTGCCCGGAAATATCCTTTCCAAGGGCCAGCGTGAGTGGAGATTTGATGTGGCCGTATTCATGGGAAGAAAGGATCTCTCTGAAATAAACGGTTTCACGATTGGCGTTCGGTATTTCAATCCCCACCACCGCCTTTCCCGGAATGGGTGCGACAATCCGGATACTGATGGCACTTAAGGCCATGGTGAGATCATCGGAGAGGTTGACTATTTTATTCACCTTCACACCCGGCGCCGGGATAAATTCGTACATGGTAACGACAGGCCCCGGATGGACCTCCTTTATTTCGCCATCGACGCCAAAATCTCTGAGCTTTTTCTCAAGGATTCTTGAATTCATGAGAATGCTTTCCTTGTCAACGCCCTTCGATCTCTTTTCAATAGGGTCGAGAAGAGATATGGACGGAAGCGGTATACCGCCCTTTGCTTCAAGATCCATAAAAGGCAGGTCTTCTTGCACCTCTTTTTTAACCTTCTTCGGTTCAGACTTTTCACGATCCACTATAATAGTTGGAGAGGCAGCCTTCTTTTCCTTCTCCTTTTTGATCTGTTCCCGCGTCTCTGAAAGCCGCCTTCGCCTTTCAATATATTTATTCAACATGGCTGATAGGACCCTGTACATTTTCAGCAAAAGCTTCAGAAGTCTTTCAATGCACCATTTTAATGCATAAACCCCTGACATACCTGTACTCAGCATAAGCGACAGAATAAACATGACTGACATGAAGATGTAGGCGCCGGCAAAATTGAGATAACGGGACAATATTGAAGAAAAGAAGTTTCCCACCACGCCACCATCGCTTACCATTGTATAACCACTGGCATTTAATAAGGACAGAATGATTGCCGATGAAAGGAGTAGAAGCGTTAGACCGGAAATTCTTCCCGCCGCCCGGATCTTTATCCTTTTTTTAAGGAGTAGTGAGGTCCCGAAAACGGTGGTAATGGTGGGTATGATAAAAGAGGAAATACCGAAAAGCTGCAGCGATATATCAGAAAGGTAGGCGCCGACAACACCTCCGAGATTACTCACAGCCGGGTTTCCCGTGGAATAGCTGTTCAGCGAGGGATCAGAGGGCGAGTGTGTAAATAGTGATACGAAATAGAAGATGGAAGTCGCTATGACCAGCATCCCTACAATCTCTTCAAAAAGGGAGTGAACTTCCTTTTTTTCTTTAGATGCCATATTTTATAAATTTAATGTTAAACAAGATAAGCCAACAATCCAGCAATAAAAGGCAAAAAACTTAAGATTCCTTCCGGCAACAACTTTCATCAGTAATTTGATACTTAAAAAACCGCTTATAGCCGCCGTTACAACACCGACGAAATAAGGCAATAAATCTACACTTTCCATGACACTGATGTCCTTCGCATGAAGAACAACGGCACCCAGTATGGCCGGAATAGCCAGCAGGAAAGAAAAAGTTGCTGCATCCTCTCCCTTTATGCCACGAAACAGCCCGGTGGCGATAGTCGACCCTGATCTCGAAATCCCCGGGATTATTGCAAGGCCCTGTACAATCCCGATGATGATGGCATCCTTAATACCGACTTTTTTCCCCGACGTGATCTTCATATTGTCAGACAGGAAAAGAAGTAGGCCTGTAATAAGCAGCATAATTGAGACGATCCGTACCGAAGTAAAGAGAGACTCAAAAAGATCCTTGAATAACAGCGCAATAACTACCGTGGGAATGGTTCCCACAATGACCATATAGGCCAGCTTTCTACTACCTGCCTTTGCCTCATCATTCGTATCAGAGGAAGGAAGAAAGGCACGAAGAAGAGATAAAATATCCTGCCTGAAATAAAACAGTACAGCCAGCAGGGTACCAAAGTGAAGCAGGACCTCAAAAAGGATACCCGTCTCTTTTACACCTCCAAGGAGATGTTTTGCAATAACAAGATGTCCTGAGCTGCTAACGGGAAGAAATTCTGTCAATCCCTGCACGAGCCCCATGATCAAGGCATCTACTATACTCATTTCAGATCACCATAGTTTACCATCCCTGCACCTATTGTCAATGAGCTATTAATAGATTGAAGGGCGCACATTTGCCTTAAGGATAACTTGATATATAGAAAAAAAGAATTCATTATAACTCCATTATGACGGGGATAATGACGGGACGCCGGCCAGTCTTTTTCTTAAAAAAGCGCTTCAACACCCTTTTCGTTTCCGCCTCCATTTCCGTCCAGTCTGTTTTTAATTCGCTGCAGGCTTCCGCCAGCCAGGCAGACAGAACCGCCTTGGCGTCATCCAGCATCCGCCCTTCTTCATCTTCATGGATAAAACCAACGGAAAACATTTCAATGCTGCTGATAATCTCACCACTTTCATTGTTTATCGATACCACAGAAAGAACCATCCCATCCTCTGCCAGATGCATTCTATCCCTTAAAACCAGGTCTTTCACATCACCCACCCCTTTTCCATCGACAAAGATGCGGCCTGTCTTGACCTTTTCTCCCAAACGGACGCCGGAGTTATCAAGAATGATGGTTTCACCATTTTCCGCAAGCAGTGTCCTATCTTCCGGGATACCCATCTCCCTGGCCAGTTTGATATGTTGAACCAGGTGTCTCCGTTCTCCATGAATGGGAATAAAATATTCCGGCTTTGTCATATCTATCATCATCTTAAGTTCCTCTGCCTGCGCGTGACCCGACACATGAACTTTTGCAATCTTCTCATAAAGCACGTCGGCTCCGATTTTCATTAGCTGATTGATAATTTTGCAGATCAGCTTTTCATTCCCTGGAATAGCCTTCGATGAGAGAATAACCGTATCCCCCTTGTCCACAGAGATATATTTATGACTTTGTGTAGCCATCAGTGAAAGGCCGGATCTTGGTTCCCCCTGGCTTCCCGTTGTGATAACAGCAATTTCTCCAGGAGAATAATGACTAAGCTCCTCAACCCCTACAATGGTATCACTTTTCACCTTGAGGTAATCCCGCTCACGGGCGACACGGATATTGGTAACAAGACTTCTGCCAACAAGAACAACTTTTCTTCCATTGGCTTCTGCCGAACTTATAATCTGCTGAACTCTGTTAATATTGGATGAAAAGAGGGAGACAAAAATCTTACCCAACCTATTCTTGAATGTGTCGTTAAAAACCGTCTCCAGCACTTTTTCAGATTCTGTCCGGCCCGGCACCTCCGCATTGGTACTGTCTGACATAAGGACAAAAACACCCTCCCTGCCATAGGAGGAGAACCTGTCATAGTCAGGCTTCTTTGAATCAACAGGCGTATCATCGAATTTAAAATCACCGGAATGAATAACTGTGCCCATAGGCGTTTTAATGGCCAGCGCGGAACCGTCGGGAATGGAATGGCAAACTCGAATAAACTCGACGGGAAAGGACCCCACATCGACAGTGTCTCCATGCTGAACATCTACCAGCTTGACTCTGCCCAGAAGATCATGTTCCTTCAACTTTTCTTCAAGCAGGCCGAGGGTTAGTGATGTCCCATAGACGGGGGGATTGAAATGTCGAAAGAAGAAAGGAAGCGCTCCAATATGGTCTTCATGACCATGTGTGAGAACGACACCTTTTAACTCTTTATCGCTTTGTAAGAGATATTCGAAGTCGGGGATGACGATATCGATTCCAGGCATATGGGGTTCGGGAAACATGAGACCACAGTCAATGACCATTGATTCTATGGCAGTCTCCATGACCATCATATTGAGACCGATTTCATTGACACCCCCAAAGGGGATAATCTTTATGTCACTCATCAAGTTTTTTTCTTTATGACAGGGGCGAGCGCCTTCTCTACCAGAACTTTTCTGCTTCCACACCAGGCACAGTTCACCATGGAGAATTCAAGATCATCGCCCAGCACCCAATATTCCTCATCATCCTGAAGAGTCTCATCTTCCGGTTCGCCTACGACATTCATCAGTCGTTCCTTAATGTCCAGCTCAACCTCAAGAACCTTGGAAACAGAACACCAGACGTTAAAGTTCGCCGTATTGCCACAGTCCAAACATTTTGCCATAATACTATCTCCCCGGAGTTGGATACTATTCAGTCAACATTGCATCCAGGAAGAGCAGTGTCGTGTCAACCACAAATTGTCGTTCTCAGAGTCATTCAAATAGTCCAAGGCAAGGCGCAGTCACGCAGTAATAGTTATTCGTATTTCAAGTGGCTGCAACGCCGCATTGGGCTATTTGAATGGCTCCCTTCGGGCGAGACGATAAGCGGCCATCTGCTGTGTTGCGCTCGCTTGAATTATCTACGGCTAGTCCTGCTCTCGCGCACCTTACATATGACCGTTTCTCGACTCGCTGAGACCGTCAATTTGTGGTTGACACGACACTAGTTGCTTTTTTCTGCTCTTGCCTTTTTCTGCCCTTCCTGCATCTTCTGTATTTCCAGTATTCTTTTAATCTTTTCATCCGTTCGAGGGATCCATTCCTCATAGGGTTTATAAAAACTCCTTATCGCATAGATACTGCTTCGTAAAGAACGATAGGTAATGAGTGCCCAGTCAAGACGGCCGTTTTTTTCATACTCAAGTCCGATATTCCAGAGCATCTGGCAGGATCTTTTGACCTTTCCGCTAAAAGGTGTGTACATACGGATTGTCCACTCATAACCGGTGATGGCCTCTTTAAAGTCTCTGGATTTAAGGGCCGCCTCACCCTCCTTGAAGAATTTATGCTGGGAATAATAAGCTCGTCCCCAAACCATGGCCATCATGATAACAATGACAACGAGGATCTGTAAAACAACATTTATTACCTTTTTCCTCGTTTCCTTATCTGTTAATGCAGAGGGTGGCGGTGAAGAAGGTGGCCCATCATCATTCAAATGCCCACCTGTGATGGCCTCTGTTTTTGCAGCTTTATTTTTCTTTGCCATCTTATAAAATACTAACCTTTGAAAAAGTTGGGAACAGAGTTAAGGAGCACGCCAAACAGAGTAATAATCATACCGACAGGAAGACAGAGGGCGCCAATAATATCCCAGGGTTTTTTGGTATTATAGCTTACCCAAAAACCGCCTCCAATAATAATGAGGCCCACTATGATCATCAAAATATACACTATCAGCACATC
>JADFVM010000003.1 GCA_015222555.1 Pseudomonadota bacterium | reverse complement strand
TTTAGCAATATGTGTCGTACATTTTTTATTTAACCGTGCTAAAATTAAAGGTTGAGTAAAAAAGTTTTGCGCCCTTTGAATAAATAATCTCCGCCGCAAGCAGCGGGGTATTTAGTTGTCATTCCGGGCTTGACCCGGAATCCAGATTTACAAAGGGCTGGATTCCCGCTTTCTCGGGAATGACAAAACGCAGCAAGCTACGGGGAATTTACCCGTATAGAGTAGATTAAAAGACAGATCAATTAAAGAGAATATGTTGACAGCCAAACATTTAAAAGTATGTGTCCTCCTGTTTCTGAGCACTTGTCTGCTTTGCTTCGGAAAGGTGTCACTTTCATTCGGGGCGGAAAAACCGCTCATTGCCGTGGTCCTTAGTTCTTCCATTGAACCTTATCGTGAAGCCTTGCAGGGTTTTTATGATGAATTAAGAAGTCGTAATATTGAATTTGCCTCGGCGGAAGTAACTATTAAAGGTATGGATAGTGGCGATCTTCGGCTGTTGCTTAAAAAGCTTAATCCTTCCCTTGTTCATGCTGTCGGCACAAAGGCAGCTGTTTTGGCAAAAAAGGAATTTAAGGACATTCCCATTGTTTTTTCCATGGTCTTAAATCCTGTGGCAAGCGAGGTGGTGAGAACTATGAAATCACCGGGTGAAAACATTACAGGTGCGTCCATGGACATTCCTCTTGATTTACAGTTCAGGTATTTGAAAAAGATTCTCCCTGGCGTTAAGAAGATTGGAGTTGTTTTCAGTGAAAGTGAAACGGGTGTTGTCGTCAAGGCGGCAGGCCTTGCCGCCAAAGGTCGAGGTCTGGAACTGATTACGGAGGCTGTCGAATTTCCGGGGGATGTGCCCGGAGCCTTAGGCCGTCTTGTCGGGAAAGTTGACTGCTTGTGGTCAGTGGCAGATAGTAAGGTTTTTACAAGAGAAACGGCAAGAGAAATGCTTTTAGTTTCTCTGAGGGAAAAGATTCCCTTTATCGGCCTCTCTCCTTCTTTTGTTAAGGCCGGAGCGCTGGCGGCATTTAAACTGGATGCCGATGATATTGGCAGACAGGCTGCCTCAATAACAGGCAAAGTATTAAAAGGACGCGCCCCTTCAGTCATGCCGGTATCTGTGCCTAGAAAAATAAAGGTAGTTTTGAACAGCAATACCATAAAGTTAGTAGGAGTTAAAATTCCGAAAGATATCTTCGCCTCAGCAGAGTTGTTAATACCTTGACCGGTAGAGGATGTTAACTTTAGCTGATTGGCTTTTCTTTAATGTAATGCAGAAAAAGAGACGGGAAAATGAAGAATTTTAATGACATCGGAATTCTATATAAACTAATTAGTATTAATTCGGTTTTTGTCTTTTTGCTTTTATCAACTGTTTTCGTAGTTTTTTATGTAGAAGAAAGAAATTACTTCACAGAGGAGCTGGAAAAATCTGGAAGAATAATTTCAACCAACCTGGCCTATAATGCCTCATTAGCCGTGTTGACAAAAAATAAAGATGCAATGGAAAGGTATCTTGATGGTGTTTTAGCACTGGATAATGTTGTCTGTGCGTCAGCTTATTTCCCCGATGGTAACCTGCTTGCAAGACATGTCGGGAAAGGTTTTGAAGAATCACAGAAGGAGAATTGTTTGTCTGAAACTATCAGGAGAGAATCCTCCTTTTTTAAGCATGAGGGGCGTGTCCTGGAAACGGTTGCTCCTGTCTATTCTGAAGTTTTTGAAGGTGGCAGGGAAGAGCTGGTTATGACTGAAGATATTTTTTCGGCAGATAAGGAAGATAGTGTGGTGACCGGCTATGTTGTTGTTGGCCTGTCGACTGCAGGTTTAGGGGTAAGATTGATGGACCTTGGAAAGGACCTGCTGCTCATAGCCGCAGCGTTTTACCTTCCGGGAATGTTCATCTTGGCCCTGGTTATGAGACTATATCTGAGGCCTGTTGTAACCGTTGCCCGGGGTGCAGAAAGAATAGCCGAAGGAGACCTTGACATCAGAATTGATGTTACTTCGGGAGATGAAATTGGTGTTATGGCGAATGCCTTTAACCAGATGGTAGAGAGCCTGAGCAAAACAATTTCTGAGGTCAAAGAAGGTGCAGAGGAGATAGAAAACCTCCTGGAAGGCGCCATGGACGGGATTTTTATCCTTGATGAAAGGCTTGTTATTGTAAGGGCAAATCGGGAAATGGCGCGAGTTCTCGGATACGAGAAAGGCGAAATCATCGGTGTCAATTTTCAAGATATATTAATGCATGAAGAACTTAATTATGTTGAAGAGGTTTTGACAAAGGACAAAGCCCTTATCAGGGAAGTTCATCTTGTTTCATCGACGGGGGAGACGATTCCCTTTGAGATTAACTTTATGCAGATTGTGGCTGACAGTAAGATTGGGATTCTCGCTTTTGCAAGGGATATCTCTGAAAGAAAAAAGATGGAGGAAAGCCTCCTTAATGCGGAGAGGTTGGCTGCAACGGGAAGGTTGGCCGCTGATATCGCCCACGAAGTGAATAATCCCCTTGGAATAATCAAGAACTATCTTGCTATCTCAAAAAGAGAAATGGAGGAAAATGACAAGGACATCACTGAAAATATAGATATTATTGATGAGGAAATTAATAGAATTGCCAAGATAATCAGGGGACTTCTTGCCTTCTCTCGACCCGTTGATGACGAAGTTCATTTATCGGATGTTAATAAAGTTGTTGAACAGATTGTTGAGCTTTCAAGGCGGAGTCTGGAAAGCCAGAAGATAAGGCTTGATGTCGATTTGAATCCATCTGTTAAAGAGGTGGGGCTTTCGGCTGATCATTTAAAACAGGTATTGATTAACCTTATAAACAATTCTAAAGATGCCATGCCTTCAGGTGGAGAGATAGTAATACGAACCGTTAACAGAAATGATGGTACGGAAATCATTGTTGAAGATAACGGGACAGGCATTGATAAAGATATTATCGGTAAGGTATTTACGCCCTTTGAAACGACAAAGGGCGTTAAGGGTACAGGTCTTGGATTGTCTGTGTCCTATGGGATTGTAAAGGGGGGTGGAGGGGAGATTGTCTTGGAGAACAAAAAAGACGGGGGCGTTAAGGCAATGTTGTTTTTGCCCTATGCCATGGAGGGTATAACTTATGGCTAAAAGTCCAAAAATATTGATTGTTGATGATGAAGAAAGATTGAGAGACAGCATGAAAAAAATGCTGGAAATGGACTGTTTTTCCGTATCGACGGCTGAAAATGGTCATGACGCACTTGAACAGCTTGTGACGAAGCCCTTCGACCTGGCCATTGTCGACCTTATCATGCCCGGTACGGACGGTATGTGGCTCATTGATAAGGTGAATCAGAGGCAGTTGGATGTGGGGATCATCGTGGCAACAGGTCATGGCTCCCTAGAAACGGCTGTTAAAACAATGAAAATGGGTGTATGGGAGTTTATTCAGAAACCTGTTGATTATGAAATGATAAAGATCGTAATCAAAAGATCTCTGGACAGAATCTATACCCTACGCGAAAAGAAGGCTTTAGATAAGAAAATGGTGCTTCAAAATGAAGAACTCAGGACGGCAAACGAGAAACTGTTGGAACTTGATCAATTAAAAAATAATTTCCTTTCCAAGGCTGCCCATGAACTCAGGTCTCCACTTACAGTGCTCACCTGTTCGATGGAAATAATGAAGGAAGATTTGATGTCCAATGAGCTGGAAAACCTTGAGGCCTACCTGGATAATGCACTTACATTTACAAAAAATATGAGTAATATGATTAGTAATATGCTGGATATAAATCTCATTGTCTCAGGTAATATTAAAGTTCAGGTGAATAGCACAGATATAGGGGAGGTCATCAGAGAAACCGCTGCCGGAACAAAAGCCTTGTTGGAAAAGAAAGAAATAGCTTTAGCGCTGAAAATCCCTGAAAATCTGGGGGAGCCCTCTTTTTCAAAAGAGAGAATAAGCCAGGTTCTTGTCAATCTTATTGTCAATGCTTCAAAGTTTACAGATAAGGGTGGTCAAATTGAAATCGCTGTCAAAGACAATGATAGCGACATAACCGTAACCGTTAAAGATACGGGTTGTGGCATTCCTCCTGAAGATATCGACTTTATTTTTGAGGAGTTTTTTCAGGCGGGAAATGGGGAGAAGCAGGGCGTGGGGCTTGGGCTGGCTATCTGCAGAAAGATTATGGAAGCCCATAATGGAAAGATTTGGGCAGAAAGTACGCTTGGATCTGGAAGTACCTTCCATTTTTCCTTGCCAAAGAGGAGCGAGTCGTAATCATAATAGTTTGAAAAGCAGAGATTTATTTTTTCTTCCTAAGGGGTTTGACTAGGAGAAAGCCGGCAATAAACCCTCCAATATGAGCATACCAGGCAACCGATCCCCCCTCCGTCGAGTTTAGGACCTGAAGGACAAACCAAAGAGTGAGTAAAATGAAAGCCGGTATTCTGATTATTTTGATAAATATAATGAGGATAAAGAGTGTGTCCACCTTTGCTCTCGGGTATAGTAAAAGGTATGCGCCCAGCACGCCTGCAATTGCTCCACTGGCACCAACAATGGGGGTTGTTGAGTTTGGCCCCGTAATAATATGGGTAAATGTGGCGATTAAACCGCAAATAAAGTAAAAGAGTATAAAGCGAAGGTGACCGAGAGAATCCTCGATATTGTCCCCGAATATCCAAAGGTATAACATATTCCCACCCAGATGGAGCAGGTTGCCATGAACGAACATGGAGGTGAGAAGCGTTGCAGCGATGGGTACATCGGTTTTTGGCGAGATATCCCTAAGATGCATAATCTCATAAGGGACGGCAGCCAATTGCATTACGAAGGGTTCCATTGCCGGGCCAAGGGACATTTGATAGAGAAATATGAAAATATTGGCAGCAATGAGAAGTAAGGTGAAAATTGGAAAGGACTTTGTCGGATTATTATCTCTAAGTGGAATCATGGCTATATCTTAAATGAAGCTTTCCTGTGTGGCAACCTGTGTTTCATTCCCGCCTTAAAGTTTGAGTTCCTCAGTGTTCATCTTGTACCCCTGAAGGGTTTAAATGAAGGGTTTAAATCTTTTTAAAAATATTTTCACAATTTTACTTGACACAGGGAGAGTAAATTTGATAAAACTAGCGTTTGCCTTTTAAGGGGCAGTGGCATTTTTGTGATGTCGAAT
>JADFVM010000094.1 GCA_015222555.1 Pseudomonadota bacterium | reverse complement strand
GCAGGTTGAGAGACTTGCAAAGCGGACTGCATCTCACAGACACACATTGTCTTATGTTGCAGCATCTTTATGATTTTTACCCGGTTTGGGTCTGATAGGGCTTTCATGACCCTGATAAAATCTCTCATGGTATGCTCCTATATTACGTTAAAGGAATATACTATTGATTCCTTCTTTTGTCAAGTTTTCACCCTAAAAGTTTTCACCCTAAAAAGCGTAAAAAACAGTATTACTTATGTTGAAAGGCTAAATAAGAACCTTGCAAAATCGCAGTGGCAATGGAATAATTCATAGAAAGTATGCCTTGAATTAACCAAAAAGAGGTATTTGTACAGGGAAACGTCAACGTCAGCTTAAACAGGTCTTAGTAAATCTGCTTAACAATGCCTATGATGCTATAGGTACTGACGGCACCATAAGCATCACAACGCGCTTTGACAATGAAAATGATGAAATATTGATTTCCGCGTCCGATACAGGCATTGTTATTTCACCTGAAAACATAGGAAGGATATTCGACCCTTTTTTTACCACCAAGTCTGTTGACAAAGGATCCGGTCTCGGATTGTCGGCGGCTGCTGGTATTATTGAGGAGCATGGCGGAAAGATAGAAGTCGAGAGCCCCCATCTTTTGCAAGAGAGCATGAAGGAGAGGATACAAAAGGTACGGTTTTTATCATACACCTGCCCGTATTGAGAGATAAAAAAGCCAAAGAGGAGACATAAGATGGCAAAGATACTGGTATTGGATGATGTCTTTGATGCGGTGACCCTCATCAAGAGGATCCTTCAAGAAAAAGGCCATGAGGTATTTGCCTTTACCGAAGAGGAAGAGGCCCTGGATTATGCCAGATCCAATGAAGTGGACCTGGCAATTCTGGATATCAAATTAAAAAAGATGAGCGGTGTGGAAGTATTAGAGGAGCTTAAAAAGGTAACTCCCTCAATACGCGCCATTATGCTTACAGGGTATCCGACAATGGAGACGGCACGGGAATCTTTTAAGCTGGGAGCAAGTGAGTACTGTGTTAAACCTATTGATAAGGATGAACTGGAGGAGAAAGTGGCAAGCGTATTGGGAGATGTATAGCCCGATCAGGAGGCTGCCAATGAGGCCAGATAATAGAAATATTCCTGGATAAACCTGCCTGAAACAGTATCGGCCAAAGAAAAGGACCGGATCTTTTTTTCAAGAGAAGACCCGGAAAACGCAAAGGACACGTTTTGGGAGATATCAAAAAGGGTGTTATCAATCAGGTCAAGATCAACAGCGTCCCTGGCAATGGTGTACAACCGGCACCTTATGGGTCTTTGTTCGTAAAGAGAGCACTTTTTTTCTATGTTTAATGGGCACAAGATATTTTCCTTAGCATAGCTTTCGATCAGTTCTTTTTTATCTTTGTCAGGAGCATATCCTTTTTCAACCAGCCGAGCTTTTATTTCTCTTGTCTTTTTACATACCTCCACAGCCCTGCGGATGACTTCGGTCCTTAAATCACTTTTAAGGGTTCGGTTCATTACATTGCTAAGATATATGGCCTCTATGAGCTGCAGGTCAACATAATGAAAGCAACATTCGTCGGTTTCAAGCCCGCACTTTGTAATACCGCTGCCAGTGTCATTAGCCCTATCGATGTCTTCATCTATTCTTTGAACAAGGGCATTATAATCAGCAAAATAGACACTCAGATCAACAACGTCTCTCGCTTCAAGGGAAGGCTCCCTTATCCTTAAGACGCCCGATTTGTTTCCATATTTTCTCAAAAGTTCCCACTGGCAATAATTGGTCGGCGTCGCACTCGTGCACTTCATCTTCCTGGAAGCCACTTTCAGGCCAAGCCCTCTTCTCAGCAGATAGGAAGTGACAAAGGTGCCGGTCCTTCCGATCCCTTGGCGGCAGTGAACCAGGATCTTTTTGCCCAGATAGATAGACTCATCCAACCAGGCCAGGGCCTTTTCCATGTCCTCCATATCGGGGGCGTTTTCGTCAGGGATGGGCAGGTAGTAGACCTCAAAACCTGACTTCTCCTCAATTTCATGCAAATCGCAGAATTCGGCGCAAAGGTTAACAATAGCATCGATTCCCTGTTCTCTAATGGCCTCGAATTCAACATACGACATGGGTGCGCAGCCAACGGCCAGATAATCTGTTATCCATGTAAGCTGGTATGCGGAATCCTTTTTTGATTGACTATTGGCGGTTGACGATTTATCCGCCGGTATTCTGGCGGATTGAATATTTAGGGCTTTCAAGCACTTTTTAAAAAATTTTAGTCCTGATTCGACCTTCATGCGTCATTCTCCACTTTTCGATAATCACTCTTCAACTGTAGCGAAATGATACCGTCCGTTCATAAATTCTTCCACATAGCTTTCGACCATTGAACTGTCTTTAAGATACATGTCCATCAACCTTGTGGCGCCAAGAAGACGCCCAATTATGTCCAGTGTTTGTTCAATTGATTTTTTTTCACCACCTTTAAGCTC
>JADFVM010000093.1 GCA_015222555.1 Pseudomonadota bacterium | reverse complement strand
TACGAAAGCAACAACAAGTTTATCGAAAATTAATTGCAGGGATAAACCTTTTTTTACATTTTCAGACTATACTTGCCTTCGCAATAACCAACCCCAAGCGATTAAAGAGAAATAAACATCATTTCATTTTCAGCATGGTCAGCATTTCATCAACTTCTGTTGTTGGCATATTACATTGATAGTTAAGACAAACATAGGCCGTTGCTTTTCCACCAATGCTTTTATGGTAGATAGCATATTCAGCAAGCTCAGCTATTTCAGAGGATTCCTGATCAGTTGGGCGATGGAGAACAACTTTATTAGGGATATAAGCTCTACCCAGGGTTTTCAGCATCTCTTTCGTATCTTCAGAATTGGCATCACCAACGATGACAACTTCATAGGATGGGCCCATAGCAAAATCGACTGCACTTATAAGCTGCGTATAGGCCGAGGGGCTCGCATTCACCTTGGCTGAAAAAGCGCGTCCAATCGTTGCTGCCTTTTCTTCAAAGCCAGTATTTACCGTTAGCCGTCCAAGGCGAAGAAGATTTAACATCGCCACAGAATTGCCTGAAGGGATGGCGCCATCGTATATTTCCTTTTGCCTAACAAGCAATTCCTCACTGTTGTCTGCTGTTGTAAAAAACCCGCCCCTCTCACTATCCCAAAAATGGTCTATTGTATAGGTTTGAAGTTCTATCGCCTTTTTGAGGTAGGAAATATCAAAGGTAGCCTCATACATCTCAATTAAACCCCACACGAGAAAGACGTAATCATCGAGGTGAGCGATAACAGCCGCCTCTCCATCTCTATAACGATGAAGGAGCCCACCATCGCCGGCTACCATATTAGTTATAATAAACTGAACCGCATCTGCCGCCGCCTTGCTATATTTAGGTTCATCAAAGGCTCCACTGCCGATGGCTAGTGCGGCGATCATCAAGCCGTTCCAATCTGTAAGGACCTTATCATCCTTCAAGGGATGTATGAGTTTTTCACGGTGAGTAAAGAGTTTTATCCTAACAACATCAAGGCGCTTGTTAAGGTCATCTTCTGACATATTTAATTCTAAGGCAAGATCATGCATTGATTTGCTGAGATGCAATATGTTTTCTCCTGTACGCAGGCCTGTTGCCTCTGAGACGAAATTTCCCTCCTTGGCTACGTTAAAGACTTTGCCTGCAAGCTCAGCGTCGGATGAGCCGAGTATCTTTTGAATTTCATCATTGCTCCATTCATAGAATTTTCCTTCCTCCCCTTCGCTGTCTGCATCTTCGGCAGTATAAAATCCTCCTTTTTTAGAGGTCATGTCCCTCAAGACATATTCAAAAATTTCCATGGCAGTTTTTTTATACTCCATCTTGCCCGCTGCCTGATAAGCCTCCACAAAGGCTATTGCCGCCATCGCCTGATCATAAAGCATTTTTTCAAAATGAGGGACCAGCCATCTCTCATCTGTCGAATAGCGATGCAGACCAAATCCTATGTGATCATAAATACCGCCCTGCCTCATGGCCACAAGTGTTTTTTCAACCATTAACAGAGCCTTTTCATCGCTGTAGCGCTTCCAATAACGCAGTAAGAAAAGGAGGTTATGTGGCGAGGGAAACTTCGGTGTCTTGCCAAAACCACCATGGTTAGCATCAAACCTGTTAAGAAGTTGTTTATACGCAAGAGTTAAGGCAGATTCACCCAATTCAGCGCCGGGGGCTTCCTGCGCAGCTTTTTTAAGCGCATCGGTAATCTCATTGGCATTATTTTCAACATCACCCCGTCTGGAAGACCAGACATCCATAATATTTGGAACCAGTTCAAGCATGCCCAGCCGTCCGAACCTGTTTCTCTTCGGGATATAAGATGTTGCAAAAAAAGGTTTTTTATCGGGTGTCATGATTATATTTAATGGCCATCCACAATGTTCCGTCATCATTTGACAGACAGACATGTATAAACTATCGATATCGGGCCGTTCTTCCCGATCAACTTTTATAGAGATGAAGGCCTCATTCATCAGCCTTGCCACATCGCTATCTTCAAAGGATTCATGCTCCATTACATGACACCAGTGACAGGTTGAATAACCGATGGAAAGAAAGATAGGTTTGTTTTCCCTCCTTGCCTTTTCAAAAGCCTCCTCTCCCCAGGGGTGCCAATCGACAGGATTATAGGCATGTTGCAACAGATAAGGACTCTTTTCGTTGAAAAGCCTGTTATGCTTTTGTTTCGTCTGTTGAAGCGCTATCTTTTTCTCTCCTTTCATATACAGAGTACTTCCCCATAGAAATAGTAAAACTGCAATTAACAAATAAAATATTTTCTTTTTTTTCATATGAATGCATTTATTGTGTGTGATTTTTTAGCTGCTAAGTGTTAGATGCAATTGGACTTGATTAGGAGCTCTTTTTTCCCAGGCCAGTTTTGAGATTATTAATAGAATGATCTTAATGTAAAAAAATTGGTAATGTTCAAAAGTTACAGCAAGATGTAGCGTGAAGAGATCACTACCTCTTTGCCTTTTATTGTCATTCCCGCGAAGGAGGGAATCCAAACTGAAGGATTTACAAAAAAGCATGCCATTCACAACTGGTTTGCTTTTTTGTATAAAACATGATTCTGATTGTATTTCCTGTTTGATTCAAGCTGTGGATTACCGCCTTCGCGGGAATGACGGAAAGCTTGTCTATGCGGAAAGAAGCCCGGATGAAAAAACCTGGCAACAGCTAAACACCCTGCCGTTCTTCCAGAATAACCGGCTGGTATATGAAGGGTCTCACACCTTCTGCATACCAGGAAACAACCTCATTTATTCCTTTGTTTTACAGGTATTGATACCAAGAAGATGTGTCAACGGACAGAATCCGACAACGGCTGTCATCAACAATACAATGCCAATAAGGCTAAACCAGAGGTTATAAAAATAACCAATCAAAAGCAGGATAAGTCCAATGATCACTCTTATGATTTTTTCTGTTTTTCCTACATTACATTTCAAAACACTACCTCCGCTCAAGAAAATTTTCAGCTTTGATTAATAATTAATGGCCTATGTTTCATAGTCTATCGTGAAGTTAGAAAATGTCAAGAAATCCACAGAAAGAAAAAATGACATTTGCCTGCATCACTGCAAAAAAATGCCTCTAAAAATCATCAAGCAGTGCCCATCCTTCCCGCCGATCTTTCAAACATACTTCTTGACCACTCTCTACTTTTCTGTTAAAAATTAAACCAACAATTTCACACTTTGGAGGCACTTAGATAATGACAATCATAGAAGATATTCAGGCCAGAGAGATACTTGATTCAAGAGGAAATCCCACAATAGAAGTTGACGTATATTTGTCATCGGGTCTTGTTGGCCGTGCTGCAGTTCCATCAGGTGCCTCGACAGGTGAACATGAGGCCGTTGAGTTGAGAGACGGTGGAGACAGGTATCTTGGAAAAGGGGTGAAGAACGCCGTTAAAAATGTTGAGGAAGTTCTGGCTCCAGAGATTCTTGGCATGGACGCCGTCGAGCAGGTTGAAATTGATAACCTTATGATAGACCTCGATGGTACACCCAACAAAAGCAAGCTGGGAGCCAATGCAATCCTTGGTGTTTCTTTGGCGATGGCAAAAGCGGCAGCGGCGGCAGTAGATCTTCCTCTCTATCGCTATCTTGGAGGGGTAAATGCCAAGACACTGCCCGTTCCGATGATGAACATCATTAATGGTGGTGCACATGCGGACAACAATGTGGACATCCAGGAGTTTATGATTATGCCCGTCGGTGGAGAGAGTTTTTCTGAATCGCTTAGAATGGGAACGGAGGTTTTCCATACTCTAAAACAGGTTCTCAAAAAGCGTGGATATAATACATCCGTCGGTGATGAGGGTGGATTCGCACCTAATCTTAAGTCGAACGACGAAGCGATTGAGGTTATACTGGAAGCGACTGAAAAAGCAGGTTTAAAGACAGGCGATGACATATTAATCGCTCTGGATCCGGCATCTAGTGAATTTTATGAAAATGGCCACTACGTATTCAAAAAATCGGACAACTCTAAGAAAAGCTCCGATGAAATGGTACAGTTCTACGCCGATTGGGTCAGACAATATCCCATCATATCCATTGAAGACGGCATGGCAGAAAATGACTGGGAGGGATGGAAAAAACTGACTGACGAAATTGGGACTAAAGTTCAGCTTGTCGGTGACGATTTATTTGTAACCAATTCCAAGATACTCTCACGGGGGATCGAGGAAGGGACTGCAAATTCCATTCTTATCAAGGTTAACCAGATAGGAACACTTACGGAGACTCTGGAAGCAATCGAAATGGCTAACAGGGCTGGATATACTGCCGTAATCTCCCACAGGTCAGGAGAGACGGAAGATACGACAATTGCGGATTTGGCTGTGGCGACAAATGCCGGGCAGATTAAAACAGGATCAACCTGCCGTACAGACCGCGTAGCGAAATATAATCAACTATTAAGAATCGAAGATGAATTAGGTTCAACCGCTATCTACCCTGGCAAGAAAGCTTTTTATAATTTGTGATGAACAAAGACCATCGTAACATCATAGTCGTTGGGTTAGCTATTACAGCCCTGCTTCTTTTCTATACTGTTTTCAGTGAGAGAGGTGTATTGAAGGGGCGGCAACTCACACTACAAAGAGATGCCTTAATTGCAAAGAGTAAAGTTATTAAAGCAAAAAATGCGCAGCTCACGGAAGAACTGAAAAGGCTTAATAATGACTTAAAAACTATTGAGAAGATTGCACGAAGTCAGCTTGATCTTGTTAAAGAAAACGAAATTCTATATAAATTCACAGACTAAGATTTAAAGGTATGGAAATTCGCGTATACGACAAAGATACGGATTGCGGTGGCGTTGTATACTATGCGCAAGCTATCTTAGATATTTTGAACGCGCTGGAACGGAACTCCTCAGATCAGTTAATATCGATATCGGCAAACTTGCAGAAAAGGGCATAGTATTTATCGTTTCCAGGGCAGAAATTGATTATCTGTCTCCAGCCCGATATCGTGAGATTCTGATGGTGAAGTCAACTGTTGCCCAAGTCAAAAATGCATCATTTATTATAACTTATCCAGCAATTAATATATCTGACTCGCGGCTTTTGTCTCGTGGAATGAAAAAATAGCGTCAGTCAATGAGAGATATAAACCCTAAAAATTTAATGACGAATTAAAAAATAATCTTTTAAAACTCTCCCCTAATTGACTCTCTAATTTACCCAACATGTTGTTAATGTAACGATTCCTTGTGACGGCTTATTGATTTTACCATTGAGTCAATGCAACCAAGGTCATCCCTTGATATGATTCCATTTTGAAGAAGTTTTCTTATAAGACCGAGTTTTCCCTGCGACTTTATTTTCAATGAATCCATAAGATCTTCCTTGTGAAGCAATAGATGAGGGCTTCCACCAAAAATAATCTTTCCACTGTCCATTACAATCACTCTGTCAGCGGAGAGGATATCTTCTACATTGTGTGTTATGTGAATAATGGTAATGCCTTCACTTTTATTTAGCCGATGAAGTAGCGCAAGAACCTCCCGCTTGCCAACCGGATCAAGCATTGACGCCGCCTCATCAAAAATAATGCATTCAACATTCATTGCAAGAATGCCGGCAATGATAACTTTTTGTTGCTCGCCTCCTGACAGTAAATGGGTAAGGTTACTTTTAAGATGTTTAATCTTGCCCAGCTCAAGGGCCCGGGAAACAGCTTCCCTGATATCGCTGGACTTTCGCCCCTGATTCTCAGGCCCAAAGGCGATATCTTCTTCTACGACGGACGAGACTATCTGGTTTTCAGGATTAGAAAATATATATCCGACCTTATGGTTAATTCCCTTTGCAGTGACATCTTCTCCACTGTAATAGATTTTTCCACCCACAGGCCTATAAAGTCCCTTTACAATCATGGCCAATGTTGTTTTACCTGAACCGTTGGGACCTATAATTGCCAGATATTCGCCATATTGGATATGAAGGTTTAATTTATCGAAAAGAAGCTGATTGCTTTCATCACTGTCACTGAACGTAAATGAAATTTCTTCAAATTTAATCATTTAGGCCACTTCTTCCCTTAAGGCAAAAAAAAAGAGCAAGGAATTATCCTTGCTCTTTCAAATCTTGGTTATTGTACCGAGGATAACTATTTCTCCTTGTCGGCATCCTCTGTCTTTTCCTCTATTGGCTCTAATTTCTCAGCTTCAGCCTTTGCTTCTGCCGTTATCTTCACTTCAGCGGCTTCTTTTGTAACTTTTTCAACCTCTTTTGTCTTTGTCGTTTTACCTTTTTTCTTAGTTTTCTCTTTCACATTTACTTCTTCCTGAACAAGCTGAATGATTGACAATGGTGCCTTATCGCCGGGCCTCAGTCCAAGCTTAACAATCCTTGTATAACCACCCGGCCGATCTTTATATCTTTCGGCCAATGTAGTGAAAAGTTTTTGTAAAACGATCCTATCGTTGACCATAAGCCGCGCCCGCCTTCTATCATTGAGCGAACCTTTTTTACCGAGCGTAATGACTCTTTCAGCAAACTTCCTGAGCTCCTTGGCCTTTGGATCCGTAGTAGTTATACTCTCATGATCCAGGAGAGAAACGACCATATTCCGAAACATAGCCTTCCTGTGGCTAGAATTTCTTCCCAGCTGTCTTCCTGATTTGAGGTGTCTCATCTTAACTCCTTAATACAAACAAAACTTTAATTTTAGTAACTTAGAAATAACATTCTGCGATTTTTTTGCAGAATATGATTTCGTGAAGACACTTATCCGGTTCAACCGGGTTAGTTCTCTATTCAAACTCCATGGAGGCATCATCATCTAAATAGTCAGGGAGTTCTGGTAATTCCGGCAAATCATCTGGTGGCCAATCAGGTAACTTCATACCTAGAGACAAGCCCATGTCTGTCAGTATTTCCTTAATTTCATTGAGAGACTTTCTGCCGAAATTCTTTGTTTTAAGCATCTCTCCCTCTGTCCTTTGCACAAGATCTCCGATATACCTTATGCTGGCATTTTTTAAACAATTGGCCGACCTTACAGATAACTCAAGTTCTTCTACACCTTTAATCAGATTTTCATTAATCTTGACCTGTTCTTCCTCTTTCTCTTCTACCTGAGGTTCTACAAGGGATTCATCAAAATTAATAAAAATACTCATTTGCTCTTTCAGGATTTTGGCCGCATAGGCGATGGCATCATCAGGCTTTACAGAACCATCTGTCCATAATTCCAGGTTAAGCTTATCATAATCAGTCCTTTGACCAACCCTGGCATTTGTCACGTTGTGATTGACTTTGAGAATTGGATTAAACAAGGAATCTATGGCGATAGCCTCAACGGGAAGGTCTTCATCTCTATTGCGCTCGGCAGGGACATATCCTCGTCCCAGCTTTACATAAAGCTCCATGTGTAATTTCCCACCCTTACCCACCGTGGCAATATGGTGTTTGGGATTTAAAACCTCAATTCCGGCGTCACACTTGATATCACCTGCTTTGACATCTCCGGCACCATCATAGCTTATAGTGACGGTCTTTGATGTTTCTGTGTGTAATTTTAATTTTACGCCTTTCAAATTGAGAATTATCTCTGTCATATCCTCAGTCACGCCGGCAACAGAAGAAAACTCATGCAGCACACTTTCCGCTTTAACTGCAGTTATAGCAGCACCCTGCAAAGATGAAAGGAGAATCCTTCTTAAAGAATTTCCAATAGTGGTCCCGAATCCACGCTCAAATGGTTCTGCGTAAAATTTTCCATAGGTATTTGAAAGTGTTTCTTTTTCAAAGTTCAAATATTTTGGTACTATTAAATCACGCCAGTTCTGATACATTTTCCCTCCATCCTTTTAAGACAGGAACATTAATAACGATACTTTATTATTTGGAGTAAAGCTCTACTATGAGGTTTTCCTGAATAGGCATCGTAATATCATCTCTCGTTGGAAGAGCCTTTACCGTTCCCTTAAAATTATCTCTTTCAAGCTCAAGCCATTCTGGCACACCTCTCCTGACAACCGCATCAAGAGATGAATTAATTTTTTCCTGTTTTCTGCTTTTTTCTCTCACTTCTATTACATTGCCAGGCTTTAACAGATAGGAGGTAACGTCTACCTTCTTACCATTGACAAGGAAATGACCGTGATTCACCATCTGTCTTGCTTCATTTCTTGAACTCGCAAAACCGAGTCTATATACGATATTGTCAAGCCGGGTCTCCAGGAGCACGAGAAGATTTTCTCCTGTTACGCCTTTTTTACGTTCAGCTGCCTTGAAGTACCCTCTAAACTGCTTCTCCAGCAGACCGTACATCCGTCTCACCTTCTGTTTTTCACGAAGCTGAGTACCGTACTCAGTGACTTTTTTACGTCCCTGCCCATGTTGGCCGGGAGGATAAGCCCTTCGGTCAATTGAACATTTATCTGTATAACACCGATCCGCCTTTAGGAATAGTTTCAATCCTTCTCGTCTACAGATTCTGCATACAGAATCCCTATATCTTGCCAAGATAGCCTCCTTTTACGTCCTGTCCAACTTGATGATTCACTTTAAACTCTTCTCCTCTTTGGCGGCCTGCAACCGTTATGAGGGATGGGAGTAATATCCTTAATCAAATTTATATTAAAACCTACCGACTGCAAAGCCCTCAGGGCTGATTCCCTGCCTGATCCAGGCCCCTTAACATAGATGTCCACAGATTTCATTCCGTGTGCAATCGCTTTCTTACCTGCATCTTCTGCAGCCATCTGGGCAGCAAAGGGTGTACTTTTCTTTGAACCCTTAAATCCCATGGCACCGGCAGCAGACCAAGAAACGACGTTACCTGCCGTATCTGATATTGTTACTATTGTATTGTTGAATGTTGCCTGAATATGAGCAATGCCATTAGGAATATTCTTTTTTTCCTTCTTTTTCTTAGTGGCAACTTTTTTTGCAGCTTTAGCCATTTTCCCTCCGGAAACCCTTTATATTATCTACTTCTTCTTGCCTGCAACCGTTCTCTTCGGACCTTTTCTCGTTCTCGCGTTTGTACTCGTGCGCTGTCCCCTTACAGGAAGCCCCCTTCTGTGCCTCAGGCCTTTATAACAACCCAAGTCCATCAACCTTTTAATATTCATTGAAACTTCTTTTCTGAGATCACCTTCAACCTGATAACCTTTGTCGAGGACGTCTTTGATATTGCTTACTTCAGCTTCACCAAGATTTTTAACTTTAACATTCGGATCCACTCCAGCTTCTGAAAGCACTTTTTTTGAGAGCGATCGCCCTATACCATAGATGTAAGTAAGTCCAATTTCAATCCGTTTTTCCTTTGGCAAATCTACGCCAGCTAATCTAGCCATAATATCCCCTATTTAACCTTGACGTTGCTTGTGTTTTGGTATTTCACAGATTACCCTGACAATCCCTTTTCTCTTGATTACCTTACATTTCGTACAGATTGTCTTAACCGATGCTTTTACTTTCATAGCCTTCTCCCTTATTCAGGATGCTATCTTTCCCTGAATGTTATTCTTCCTCTACTTAAATCATATGGAGACAGTTCTACCCTCACCTTGTCACCAGGAAGGATTTTAATATAATGCATTCTCATCTTGCCGGATATATGGGCAAGGACTTTGTGACCATTTTCTAACTCCACCCTAAACATAGCATTTGGTAGTGGCTCTAGAACTGTTCCCTCAACCTCTATGGCTTCTTCTTTTGACATTTATCCCTTTTACATCTTAAAGCTATATTTGACTCAACACATAAGGGCCTGAATCTGTTATGGCCACTGAATGCTCAAAGTGTGCCGACAAACTGTCATCTGACGTCTTGGCCGTCCATCCATCAGATAACACAACAACATCACTACCTCCGGAATTTATCATCGGCTCAATGGCGAATACCATTCCGGCTTTAAGCCTAATCCCTTTCCCCGGTGGCCCAAAATTCGGGATTTGTGGATTTTCGTGAAGATTTTTTCCTATCCCATGACCGACAAAGCTTCTCACCACCGAATACCCCTGTTGCTCAACATGGCTTTGAACTGCATGAGATATGTCCGACAGTCTATTACCTACTTTGGCTTTTTCAATCGCCTTCTGCAGGGCTTCATCGGTGACCTTCATCAAACGTGCTGCATCTTCAGATATCTTTCCTACTGCAAATGTGACTGCAGAATCACCAAAAAACCCCTCAAGGCAAACGCCACAATCAACACCTATGATATCCCCGCCTTTCAATACTTTATCCTTAGAGGGGATCCCATGAACAACCACTTCGTTAATGGAGGTACATAATGTAGCAGGAAAGCCGCCATATCCCTTAAAGGCAGGCACACCACCCTTTTTTCTAATTATCTGTTCCGCTCTTTCATCTAACTCAGCTGTAGTTACCCCAGGTTGAATATGTTCGCTTATTTTCTGAAGCACCTCAGCAACAATAATATTGGCTCTTCGCATTATCTCAATCTCAGCGTGAGATTTGAGCTGAACCATCAGGCTGCAGTTCCGGTAATGATAGAGTTTATTCTATCACTGATGTCCTCCTCTTTACCACTACCATCAATAACTGAGAGCAAACCTTTATCATTATAGTAATTAATCAATGGAGAAGTTTGATTATCATAGACTTTCAATCGTTCTTTAATGGTATTTTCCCGATCGTCATCTCTCTGATAAAGATTGTCACCACATTTGTCACAAATACCGTTTTTACAAGGAGCATTGAATTTCACATGGTAGCCCTGACCACAATTGCTACAGATTCTTCTGCCCGACAATCTCTCAATCAATTCCTGCTGCTCAACATTCATACTAATTACTGTTTCTATAGACTGCGCCATATCCTGAAGCACGCTTTCCAAAGCATCTGCCTGTGTTACCGTTCTTGGGAATCCATCAAGGATGAAACCCTTCTGGCAATCATTTTCTGCCAGTCTCTCCTCAATAATACCGATAACAACTTCATCGGGCACAAGTTCGCCCTTATCCATAAAAGACTTTGCCTTTAGGCCTAATGACGTCTCATTTTTAAGCGCAGCTCTTAAAATATCACCCGTTGACACCTGCGGGATACCATATTTTTCTACCAGTCTCTTGGACTGCGTTCCTTTGCCGGCACCAGGTGCCCCTAGAAGGATAACCCTCATCTTCTTCCCTTTATCCTGCCGCTCTTCATGAAACCCTCATATTCTCTGGCCAAGAGATGCGACTCAATCTGTTGTGCCGTGTCCAACGCCACACCCACGACAATGAGGAGGCCCGTTCCACCAAAGTAAAAGGGAACATTGAACCTCGCTATAAAAATTGTAGGGAGGACACAAACAAGTGATATATAAATAGCACCACCGAAAGTCAGTCTACTTAAAACCTTATCAATGTACTCTGAAGTGCTGATACCGGGTCTAATGCCCGGAATGTAACTACCTGACTTCTTCAGATTGTCTGCAATATCCGCAGGATTAAATGTGACTGCTGTATAGAAGTAACAGAAAAATATAATTAACGCCACATAGATGGCGTTGTATAATAATTTATCCGGCGTGAGCATACCAACAGCAGTATTCACCCAATCAAATTTCAACATCCCGGCTATCGTGGCAGGGAATAAAAGCAGTGATGAGGCAAATATTGGAGGAATAACTCCCGCGGTATTTATCTTGAGAGGAAGATGGCTGCCTTCTGCCGACCGGCCCATCACTCGTCGACCATGACTTATCAGAATTCTTCGTTGTCCCTTCTCACAGAAAAGGATAAAGGCGACAACGATAAGCATCAAGATGAGTATTATCAGTACCGTTACAGGTCCTAATTCTCCGTTTCTTAACATCTGAAAAGAGTTAATTATAGCAGAGGGGAACCTGACTATAATTCCTGCAAAGATCAGGATGGAAATGCCGTTGCCTATGCCCCGCTCTGTCATTTGCTCACCCAGCCACATCAGAAAGGCTGTGCCGGCAGTCAGGGTGATTACCGTTAAAATCCTGAAACTCCAACCAGGAACGAGAACAACGGCTTCACCTGCCGGGCCCTGCATCGCTTCAAGGCCGAAGGCTATTCCAAATCCCTGTACAATACTGATACCAACAGTAGCGTATCTGGTATATTGAGTAATTTTCTTTCTTCCAGCTTCCCCCTCTTTTTTCATCGCCTCAAGAGAAGGAACCACTGCCTCAAGAAGCTGAAATATAATTGAGGCACTAATGTAGGGCATAATGCCTAGAGCAAATACGGATAGACGCTCCAACGCTCCACCGGAAAACATGTTAAAGACACCCAAAAGAGTTCCTTTAGCTTGTTCAAATATGGAGGCTAAGGCCTGTCCATCAATACCGGGTGTGGGGACAAAACATCCAATACGGTAAATAGCCAGCGCAATGAGCACAAATTTAATTCTACTCCAGAGCTCTGGGACCTTTACGATATTTTGTATGCCACCTGCAAACACCTAAACTGTCTCGACCTTTCCTCCTGCCGCTTCAATTTTCTCTGCGGCAGATTTTGAGATCTTGTCAACCTTTACAGTGATCCCAGAGGTAAGTTCACCATTACCCAACAGCTTAACACCATCGTAGGTCTTTTTCACAAGCCCTGCGTCAAGCAGTGCTTGAGCATCAATGACGGAACCTGCATCAAACTTTGAAAGGTCTCCAACATTAACTATTGCGTAACGCTTTTTGAATATATTTGTAAAACCGATTTTAGGAAGTCTTCGCTGTAGCGGCATCTGCCCGCCTTCAAATCCCCTCATGGATTTGGAGCCAGACCTCGATTTTTGGCCTTTATGCCCTCTACCTGCAGTTTTCCCATTTCCCGATCCCGGACCCCTACCTACTCTCTTCCTGTCCTTTGTCGAACCGCTTGCCGGTTGTAATTCATTCAGTTTCATTCAACTATTCCTCATTAAGAACTATTGCACTTGAACCAGGTGAGAAATCTTTTTAATCATTCCTCTGATCTCAGGGGTATCTTTCCGTGTTATGCTTTGATTAAGCCTCTTGAAGCCGAGTCCTTTTATAGTGGCTCTCTGGTCTTTCGGCTTGCCAATTCCACTTTTTTTAAGAGTAATGACAATTTCTTTAGGCTTCGCTACTTCTTTAGCCTTCACAGCCGTTTTCGACTTGGCCGCTTCTTTAGGCTTTGTCGTTTCTTTATCTTTTGATTCGTCTGTAGACGTTACACCCGTCACAGTAGCATCTTTATCTGACATGTCATCTCCTACCCGGTAATCTCGTCCAGTTTTTTGTCTCTTTTGCTAGCAATATCTTCAGGCGATTTCAATCGAGACAACGCATCATAAGTCGCTCTTACAACATTATGCGGATTATTGCTGCCCTGACATTTTGATAAGAGATTATGAATACCCACGGACTCAACAACCGCCCTTACTGCACCGCCAGCAATGAGGCCAGTACCTTCGGATGCAGGTTTGATCAAAACCTTGCCTGCGCCAAAATTACCAATGATCTCATAAGGAATGGTGTTGTTCACAATTGGTACCTTAATAAGATTCTTCTTCGCTCGCTCCACTCCCTTTTTTATTGACATAGCAACTTCGTTCGCCTTACCAACACCGAAACCAACAACACCGTTACCATCGCCGACGACGACGAGGCTGCTGAAGCTAAATCTTCTTCCGCCTTTCACAACTTTAGCGACTCTGTTTATTTGAACAACCCTGTCTTTTAGATCAAGGTCTGCCGGTTTAACACTATTCACAGACATCCTCCTTAAAATCTTAAAACTCTAATCCACCTTCTCTAGCGGCATCTGCCAGCGCTTTTACCCGACCATGATAAAGATATCCGTTGCGGTCAAAGGCTATCTTTGTTACTTTCCTCTTTTTTGCAAGTTTTGAAAGAAGTTCCCCTACTTTTTGGGCAGCTTCAACATTACCCCCATTTTTCAGTTTTCCTTTTAGCTCCTTATTGAGAGTTGATACCGCTACAAGAGTATTGCCCGACGTGTCATCTATTATTTGTGCATAAATATTCGTCGCGCTTCGATAAACACTGAGCCTAGGCCTTTCTGCAGTCCCGCCGATGACCTTTCTAATGCTTTTTTTTCTTCTTTCCCTCTTTTGGAGCTTTATGTCACGTATTCCCAATTTAATACTCCCTCATCAAGCCTTGGTTCCGGCCTTTCCAGCCTTCCTGACTATCCGCTCTTCAGCGTATTTAATTCCCTTACCTTTATAAGGTTCTGGCGCTCTCAAGCCTCTAATACGTGCAGCAACAAAACCGAGTTCTTCTTTATCAATACTCTCGAGAGTTAGAACCGTCTGCTTATCCACCGACGCACTCATTCCCTTTGGAAGCTCATATTCAACGGGATGGGAATAACCAAGGGAAAAATTCAGTTTGCTCCCCTGAACTGCAACCCTGTATCCTACGCCGTTAATTTCAAGTACCCTTTTAAAACCCTCCGACACTCCGGTTACCATATTGGCCACTAGACTACGGGTGAGACCAAAGACAGCATTCGACTTACCATCACTACCCTCAGTAAGGCTAATCACTATGTTATCAGAACTAATTTCCATTTTTGCACCTTCAGGCAAAACTCTTTCAAGAGTACCTTTAGGACCCTGGACTTTAATATTATTTAAATTCTTTTCTACCTTCACACCTGACGGTATCGGTATAGGAAGTTTTCCGATTCTAGACATTCCCTATCTCCTCAAATACAACTACCAAATCTTGCAGAGGATTTCTCCTCCTATTTTTTCTTTCCTTGCTTCCCTATCAACCATAAGACCTTTAGACGTTGAAATAATGGCAATGCCATACCCATTAATGATCTTAGGGACCCTGTCTCCTCTCACATAAACTCTTGAACCTGGGCGGCTCACTCTTTGTATTCCGTCTATAACACTTTCCTTTTGTTCATTATATTTAAGTGTTATTTTCAAGAGTCCCTGTTTATTATCTTTTTGCACCTTATAGCCCCTTATATACCCCTCATCCTTAAGAACTCGGGCAATATTAGACTTCAGGTTTGATGCAGGCATCTCAACCTTTCCCAGTTTTGCCATAGATGCATTTCTTATCCGGGTTAGCATATCTGCAATAGGATCTGTCATTCCCATAAATAATTACCTCTTCACCTTACCAGCTGGATTTTGTCACCCCAGGGAGAAGACCTTTGAGAGCCATTTCCCTGAGACATATTCTACACATATCGAATTTTCTATAATATGCCCGTGGCCGACCACAAATGGGACATCTGTTATACTCTCTAACCTTGAACTTAGCAGGTTTGCTTGCTTTAGAGATCAGTGATTTTTTTGCCAATTAATCCTCCTTACTTTTTAAAGGGCATACCCATAAGAGTCAGCAAAGAGCGTCCTGCGTCATCATTTTTACCAGTCGTAACAAATGTTATATTCAGCCCCTTAACCTTATCGATTTTATCAATATCTATATCCGGGAATATGATATGTTCCTTTATTCCGAGAGTGTAATTACCCCGGCCATCAAAACCCTTTGACGACACACCTCTGAAGTCCCTGATCCGAGGAATGGCAACGTTTATCAATTTATCAACAAAGGAGTACATATTGTCTCCCCTCAGTGTTACCATGCAGCCGATAGGCATTCCTTCTCTCAGCTTAAAGCTGGCAATCGACTTTTTAGCCCTCGTGATGACAGGTTGCTGTCCAGCAATGGCCGCCATTTCTGCAACTGCACTATCAAGGATCTTGATATTCTGCACCGCTTCGCCAAGGCCCATATTCAATATCACCTTTTCCAGCTTGGGGACTTCCATCATGTTCTTACAATTCAGGCTTTTCTTAAGCTCAGGAACAATTTTTTGTGTGTAGGTTTCTTTCATGTTTCCCATATTAACTGCTCCTACTTATCTAAAATCTCGCCACACTTTTTACAGGCCCGCACATTTTTACCATCCTGCAGTAGTTTACGGATAATTCGTACAGCCTCATTACATTTTCCACATAAATATTTGACATTGGAAATATGAATTGGCGCCTCTTTTTCGATAATGCCTCCGCCACCCTCTTCGCTTTGCCTTAAGTGACGACTGACAATATTAATTTTCTCAACCAGAACTTTTTGTCTGCTGGTTATTATCTGGATAATTTTACCTTTTTTTCCTTTATCTTTCCCAGCAGTGACGATTACATCATCACCCTTTTTCAGCTTAAGCTTAACACCAGCCATCTCTTCTCCTATTTACAGAACTTCAGGGGCAAGAGAAACAATCTTCATGAATTTCTTGGCCCTCAACTCTCTTGCTACAGGCCCAAATATCCTTGTTCCGATGGGCTCCATATTCTTGTCTATTAAAACAGCCGCATTTTGATCAAATCGTATGAATGAGCCATCTGGCCGACCAAGTTCCTTCACCGTTCTGACTATGACAGCTTTTTGAACATCACCTTTTTTAACTCTTGCATTCGGCAAGGCTTCTCTTACGGAGACAATAATAGTATCACCAATACTGGCGAACTTTCTTTTTGAGCCACCTAAAACCTTGATGCAATAAACCTGTTTTGCACCCGAATTATCCGCCACATTCAATATAGTTTGCATTTGTATCATTTCAATACCCCTTTAAGTCCAACTCAGACAGCTTTTCCTACAACATCCTTGAGAATCCACTTCTTATCCTTACTCAAAGGTCTGCTTTCTTCAATATTAACCTTATCACCAATTTTTGCGGTATTATTTTCATCATGGGCTTTATAACGCGCAGACCGTCTCACCTGCTTATTATAACGTGGATGCCGAACCCTGCGCTCAACGGAGACAACAATAGTTTTTTCCATCTTGTCGCTTACAACCACTCCCAAGAGGGATCTTTTATTTGATTTTTCTCCCATCCTCTGATTACCTCTCTGTAGAAATTGTTGTATTTTTCATAGTCAACACTTTTGCTATATCTTTTCTCAGCACAGACAGCCTTGAGGTATTTTCCAGTTTTCCAATAGCATGCTGAAATTTTAGATTGAAGAGTTCCTCTCTCAGTTCTGCTTCTCTTTTTTGAAGCGCCCCTGCATCCAGCTCCCTTATATTATCCATTTTCATAACTGTCCTCCCCGTTCAAAAAACCTTGTAGGAATAGGCAGTTTATGCGCTGCAAGCCTTAAGGCCTCCTTGGCAACCGACGGTTCTACACCTTCCATTTCATAAAGAATCATTCCGGGCTTTACGACAGCGACCCAACCTTCTGGAGAGCCTTTTCCCTTCCCCATTCTGGTCTCAGCCGGCTTTGAAGTAATCGGCTTTGAAGGGAAAACCCTTATCCAGACTTTTCCGCCTCTTTTAATATGCCTTGTCATTGCAATCCTGGCGGCCTCAATCTGTCTTGCAGAGACCCAGCCACAGCCTGTCGCCTGAAGTCCATAATCACCGAAATTCAAAGAGCAACCTCTTAAAGCAGTTCCTCTCATCCTTCCTTTCATTTGTTTTCTAAACTTAACCTTCTTCGGCATCAACATGATGACTTATCCCTCTACTGTTGTTTCTTCCTTTTTTTCAAGGATCTCACCTTTAAAGATCCAAACCTTAACACCGATAATGCCATAGGTAGTTTTAGCTTCCGTAAAGCCATAATCAATATCCGCTCTCAGCGTATGAAGAGGAACTCTTCCCTCACGATACCACTCACGCCTTGCCATTTCATGGCCGCCAAGGCGACCGGCACAAAATATCTTTACCCCTTTTGCACCCAACTTCAGTGCAGAAGTTACGGCCTTTTTCATCGCCCGCCTGTGCGCAATTCTTCTTTCGAGCTGAAGAGCAACATTTTCCGCAACAAGTTGAGCATCTATTTCCGCTTTTCTAATCTCAATAATATTTACAAATACTTCCTTGTTTGTAAAATTATTAATCTCTTTTTTGAGAGCATCTATTTCAGCACCTTTTTTCCCGATAACAAGACCCGGTCTTGCGCTGTTAATATTTACCCGAAGCTTATTTCCCGTCCTCTCTATCTCGATCTTGGAGATACCAGCATGAAAGAGTTTCTTTTTCACAAACTTTCTGATTTTTAAATCTTCGTGGATTAGCGACGCATACTCTTTTTTCGCATACCATTTGGAATCCCAGCCTTTGACTATTCCAAGTCTAAAACCAATAGGGTGTACCTTTTGCCCCAATGTGTCCTCCTTTAATTATCTCTCAGCCAAAACGACTGTTATGTGACTTGATCTTTTAAGGATTTTCGTTGCCCTGCCCATCGCTCTAGGCATAAAACGTTTCATCGTAGGGCCTTCATCAACAAATACAGTTTTAACGTAGAGTTTGTCAGGATCTTTAACACCAACTTGTTCGGCATTTGCAACGGCAGATTTGACTATCTTGGCAACCATCGGTGCTGTCTTCTTATTTGTAAAACCAAGAAATTTTATGGCTGAAGCAACGTCTTTACCTCTTATCATATCGGCAATAAGCCGAGCTTTTCTCGCTGAAACTCTTACGTTTCTTAGCACTGCCCTGGATTCCATCTTACTTTACTCCAACTTTATCTAATCTTCGTTTTTTTATTACCAGCATGCCCATAATAGGTCCTTGTCATAGCAAACTCGCCAAGTTTGTGCCCTACCATGTTCTCTGTAATATATACAGGAATAAATTTCCTACCGTTATGTACGGCAAATGTTAGTCCTATAAAATCAGGTGTAATTGTAGACCTTCTTGACCATGTCTTAATAACCTGCTTACTTCCACTTTCCTGACTTACTTTAACCTTTCTAGTCAGGCTTTCTTCTACATAGGGACCTTTTTTAATTGATCTTGCCACAACCAGCTCCTTTAAGCTTACTTCTTCCGCCTTCTGGCGATGAACTTATCTGTCCGTTTATTCTTTCTAGTTTTGAATCCCTTTGTCGGCACACCCCAAGGTGTTACCGGATGCCTTCCTCCGGATGACTTTCCTTCTCCACCACCATGAGGATGATCAACAGGATTCATCGCAACACCTCTGACCTTTGGACGACTACCCGCCCATCTTTTTCTGCCCGCCTTGCCGATAGTAACATTACCATGATCGCTGTTTCCAACTTCACCGACAGTTGCATAACAACCCTCAAGGACCATTCTCATTTCCGAAGAGGGGAGCCTTACCTGGGCATACTTGCCCTCCTTAGCCATCAGCTGAGCTGAGGTACCTGCGCTTCGCACAATCTGGCCACCCTTTCCCATTTTTAATTCAATATTATGAATCAGCGTTCCAACGGGAATATTCTTCATCGGCAATGCATTACCCGGTTTAATGTCTGCATTCTCACCGGAAAGAATTTCATCTCCAACCTTGATACCTTTTGGAGCGAGGATATATCTTTTTTCACCATCAATGTAATGCAGCAAGGCAATTCTTGCCGAACGGTTAGGATCATATTCAATAGATGCTACTTTTGCCGGGACAGAAACTTTATTCCTTTTAAAGTCAACAACACGGTAGCGCCTTTTATGACCGCCTCCCAGATGACGGCTCGTAATACGCCCGTTAGCATTCCTGCCACCACTTTTTTTACATGGCTGAAGAAGGCTTTTCTCCGGAGTTGTTTTCGTTATTTCATCAAAGGTCAAACTGGTCTGATGTCTTATACCTGGTGATGTAGGTTTATATGTCTTTAGGGCCATATTTGCTCCTTCCTTAAACTCCCTCGAATAAATCAATCATTTCGCCTTTTTTAAGCGAAACATAAGCTTTTTTCCAGTTTGACCGCTTTCCCATCTTCTGCCCGGTTCTCTTAACCTTTCCGGCCACATTAATGGTGCGAATATTTTCAACCTTTACTTTCAACACATCTTCAACGGCTTTTTTAATTTCTACCTTATTAGCATTTCTACTAACAACAAATGAAACAACATTATCACTTTCTTTCAAAATCGTTGCCTTCTCAGTAACAATGGGACTCTTTAATACTTGCCTAAAATCATTCATTATGCCAGAGCCTCCTGAATTTTTTCTACGGAACCCTTCGTAAGAACAAGAGATTCGTGGTTCAGCACATCGTAGACATTAAGCCCCTCACTCTTCAGCGTTTTAACGCCCACAACGTTTCTGGAAGAAAGATCAAGGTTTTCGTTCTCACCGCTATAAACAATCAATGGCTTTACTAGTCCAAGCTTTTTTATAACCGCATCAAAAACTTTCGTTTTAATCTCAGTCAAGTCAAAGTTTTCAAGGACAACAAGCTCTTGACTCTGGAATTTCATGGACAGAGCAGACCGGAGAGCAGACTTTCTGACTTTCTTGTTTAGGGAAAGATTAAACTTCTTCGGCTTAGGACCGAAAGCGACACCACCACCGACCCAGACTGGTGAGGAGGATGTACCCGACCTTGCGTTACCCGTTCCTTTTTGCTTCCATGGTTTAGATCCACCACCTCTAATTTCAGAGCGGCCCTTAGTGCTTGCATTTCCAGCCCGCTTTGTCATCTGATCAACCCTTACAGCCGAGTGCAGCAGGTGTGACTTTACCTCACAACTGAAAACGGCATCACTGAGTTCAATTGTTCCAACTTTTTTATTTTCAAGATTTAAAATATCTATTGAGGCCATTTTTCTCAACCTTTTTTAACAGCTTTTTTTAATATTAATAAACCGTTGCTATGCCCCGGCACCGCCCCCTTGACAAGAATAAGGTTATCCTCAGCTCTCACCTGCACAACAGACAAGCTTTGAATAGTTACCCGCTCAGAACCCATTCTTCCCGGCAACTTCTTACCCTTAAAAACTCTGGCTGGATCTGCTGAATTCCCGATAGAACCGGGTTTTCTGTGAATTTTTTCAGCACCATGGCTTGCGGGCGCGCCTGCGAACCCCCAGCGTTTCATTACACCAGCAGTTCCTTTACCTTTACTGACTCCAGTCACATCGATGAAATCGCCGGCTTGAAAAACATCAGCAGTAATGGTTTGTCCCAGTTCATACTCATTGGAATCTTCCACCTTCAGCTCTTTCACAAATCTTGCTGGATGAACCTTGGCTTTATTAAAATGCCCCTTCTCAGGCTTATTTGAAAGATTTATCTTCTTTTCAAAGGCACCGAGCTGTATAGCAGAGTAACCATCCTTCCCCACCGTTTTTCGCTGAATTACCTGACAGGGCCCTGCCTCAACGACCGTCACAGGTATGACCTCACCGTTATCAGCAATTAATTGCGTCATCCCTATTTTTCTACCTAAAATTCCTACCGTCATTACAATAACTCCAAGATTAAACTAATATCTCTTAGGGATTTAACTTTATTTCCACATCAACACCGGCCGACAGATCCAGTTTCATTAAGGCATCGACTGTATGTTGCGTCGGCTCCAGAATATCAAGAAGGCGCTTATGCGTGCGAATCTCAAATTGTTCCCTTGACTTTTTATCAATAAAGGGAGAGCGGTTGACACAGTATTTGTTGATCTCTGTTGGCAACGGGATAGGCCCTGCAATTTTTGCCCCGGTCCTCTTAGCCGTATCAACGATCTCTACAACAGACTGATCAAGAAGCTTGTGGTCATATGCCTTCAGTCTGATTCTAATTTTCTGACTCTCCATCTTTACCTCTATGCTCCTACTCAATAATCTCGCTTACAACACCGGCGCCAACTGTCCTACCACCTTCCCTGATGGCAAACCTCAACTCCTTGTCCATC
>JADFVM010000092.1 GCA_015222555.1 Pseudomonadota bacterium | reverse complement strand
GATTAATAAACTCCAGGCGGTTTAAAATCATAACAGTTCTCCTTTTATATATTTCAAAAAACTTTTCGTAATAAGATGTTAAATCGCTGTTTTAAATACATTCTGGCCGAATTTAACTGCAAATCATATGCCAAGATTTGAACGGTTGCGTTAAGAGAAAAACAAGAGAATAAACTGACTAAAATACTCTGTTGCTAAGAGAAATATCGCGTTAAAGGCATATTGTCAATTACTTAATCACTTGTGCTGCCTACAGGATGGGGTGTTACCTCTCTACTGTGTGACAAAATATGTCACAATGGGCTGCTAAAAGGAAAAAAAGTCATGCTTTGCGGCTTGTCAGCCCTTAGAGTGGGGGCCTTGAAAGAGTCTTTTTTAGAAGGGTGGAAGGTTTATTACAATTTTGAAATTCTGAGGCGCTGGTTATAATACACTGTCGATGATTTAAGGTTGTTCAGCTTTTTGATCTCACTGATAGTTGTATTAAACTGTTTTGCGATGGACCAGAGGGAATCTCCCTTTCTGACAAGATAGGTTTTTTTTGGAGACTGCTTAGATCTGGAAGAATAGGTCCTCTTGCCCGTGTTTCGGCCTGCAGGGATTTTTAACCTTTGCCCTACCTTAATCAGACGTCTGCGGTTTATATTGTTAGCACGGGCAATTTTTCTTACAGAGGTTCCATATCGTCTTGCAATGTGGGAGAGTGTTTCTCCTCTTTTCACCCGGTGAACCTTAAAGGATCTTTTGGGCAAAGAGGTTTGAGGTATGCTGTCCAGTTGTGCCATCAGGGTATGTCTCTTACCCTCAGGCACCTTCAAATTATAGGCTGTCTTAGGTGTAATTTTATGACGTAGAACGGGATTTAACGATACCAGTTCAGCCAGTGGGCTTCTTAGCTTCTTCGCAATGACTCTCAAGTTCATCTGTTTTTTCACAGTGACTGATTCGAAAACATCGGGACTTTCCGTTTCACCAAGATCGATACCGTATTTTGCGGGGTCCTTCAATATATGCAGTGTGGCCATAAATCTCGGCACATAACGGGCCGTTTCTCTGGGCAGCCTTTCGTAAAGATCCCAGAAATTGTCCAGATAATTAATCTTCTGGCTGCGAATCAGCTTGAGAACCCGTGTCTCACCACAGTTATAGGCGGCAAGAACGGTTGTCCAGTCTCCGAAGATATGATGAAGCTCTTTTAAATAGGCGATGGCGGCAACTGTCGATTTTTCCGGATCCAGCCTTTCATCGACCCAGGCATCCCGACGCAGGTTAAACTTATAACCCGTTGAGGGAATAAACTGCCAGAGACCCAGCGCCCGGGCACGGGACAGTGCATTAACCTTGAAACCGCTTTCAATGAGGGGAAGCCAGGATAACTCCTCGGGTAGTCCGGCTTCTTTTAAAGCCTTCACCATCTTATCTCTGTATTTCCCTGAACGTTTGTAGGATTGTACAAAGAAATTAAGCTCTCTGCCCTGAAATAGTTTTATCTCCCTTTCCACATATGAATTCATGATAAGCGGTATGGCGTCACTCGTTCCATTTACCGTGACATGTCTGGCAGAATAGATCTCGAGGATCCTTTTGGATATCATAAATCTCAGGTTCTCTACCTGCTGGTCCAGTTCAGCATCATCACCTGAATCAACGTAGATGATGTTCTGATAGGCCTCGTCAAGAGAGTCGATGGCTTCTTCCGGATTATCTGAACTCCATAACTCCTGGGATTCTTCGTAGAGCTGAAGTGCCGTGTCCAGATAGTTTTGAGGATCTATCCTTTCTTCTCTTTCAGCGGTTTCGTCCTGCAGTTCGTTAAGGGCAGTTTCTTCCACTTCTATTATTTCCTTGTCACTTAAATCTATTATGGCTTTAAGTAAGGGGGCTGGTTGGGGTGTCGCATTGGCTGTTGCATGGGAAAGGACTATTTCTTTTGAATCGCTTTTGTCGTCACCTCTTTTGGCAGATTGCATGGAATGACAACCTAAGGTTAAGGCTGCCAAGCATAAAATAGTCAGAAGCTTTTTCATATAAATCCCGCTTTTGGTTTTTAGAAATTGACCCAATATAGCAGAAATATGCCTGCAAGGCGTACTTGAAAATGCTAAGTGTTTGATATTATGGCTACTATCAGAGGCGCAGTGCGTGTTGACTGTGCCCATGACATATGCCTTTTCATCGATTTGATATTCTCCGGGGCTTTGCAGGACAGCCCGGCTTCTTCCTGGAAGCGTGTTTTTGTCAATATTTGGTAGGTTCAGGTTTATAACCTTTATTCCCCTTCTGCCCCTTATTCCCCTTTGTTTTCCTCGAGACCCGTCTTTACTCTTCTTTGTTCCGTGTAATTTTTTCATGTCTGTATCATTTTATTTACGCCTTCCATATAAAAAAGCATATATCCCCAAGTTAATTTCTAAAAAAATCTTCTAAATACTATATTTTAAGGCCTCTTTGTACTTGGCCTGTTATTTGCAATCTAAATTCTACAAGTGGTTCGAGGACCGAGGCTGATGTGTCAGGCGCAAAGGCAAGGCGGCGTTGAGCACGAAAACCGTGAAGCCAATGCAGCTTTTTTGCCTGAATCAACAACCGAATCCCGGATTACTTGCAGGATTTATGTGCTTTATAATTTTAGCTCAATCAGAAATTTTATTTTGATAGCTTATTAAAGAATATTCTTTGGAGCAAAAAGATGAATATAGGTCTTTCAACAAAACTGATCGGTGGCTTTGGAGCTGTTTTTGTCTTAGCTAAAATTATTGGATTAACGGGCCTTTCAGGTTTTAACAGTGTTGTAAGGCAAAAAGAATTAATTTATTTCACATAGCGCACGCTGCATAAATAACTGTTGATTATAACAGGTGATTTTCAATATAATTAAAACCATTGTGGTAATGTAGGCGGAATAGAGAAAGGAACCCAAATAATGGCATATAACCTGCGTAGACAGACGGGTAATCCTCTTGTAAATATCTTTTGCCGGAGGACTGTTGAAAGAAAAGGGAGAAGCATATTCAATTCGCTTTCCATTTTCTTGTCTCTTTCAGCCCTCTTTGCCTTAGGACTGGGATTAATCACTCCCACACCATCCATGGCCATACATAAGGGCGCCGGCAATCTTGTCTGCGGCCGATGCCACACCATGCACAACAGCCAAGGGGGTGCCGGACTCGGCGGCGCCTCCGGGGGTTCTTTACTCCTTATTAAGGGCTAATGTAAACTCCAGGGCGGAGATACACAAGCTCTGCCTTCAATGTCATGCCAGTAACGGCGCTCAGTGGGACGTCCTCCAGCCTCCTCAGGGTGTGCAGGCACCAAAGGTCTGGTCTGCAAGCGTATGGACGTCGGATAATCCCTTTAACCTTATAGGCGCTGGAGGCAACTTTTCGACTGAACTCAATGCCACTTGGGATGTGAGCTCGGCCCCAGCGCTCGGCTACGGCCACTCTATCGGCGCAACCAACGTGCTCCCTCCCGGAGGGGACCAGATGATAACAGAGTTTTCCTGCACGAACTGTCATGACCCGCATGGCACATCTGATCCGGACAGTTCGACAATCAACATGTTTAGAAACCTGAGAGTCTCGGCAACTGGAGCCGGCGCCAATAATACTGTGCAGTTGCGTAACTATACTCATGCTCCTGCCATAGTAAATAGAGGCCGCACTACCGGTAGCTATGTGGCTCTGTTAGTGCAGGCGAAACCAACGGCTCGTACTTTGGCGGCACTGAACTGGACAATGCCACTCAGGTTATATGGCCGATTTACACAACCAAGTGGGGTGCGCTTACAGGTGACCCCATGCAAGACGGTGGAAAGACAAACTACTATTCTAGCGTGAGGGACAGCGGCATAGATGGGAACTACTACGGCATAGGAAAATGGTGTGGTCAATGCCACGACAAATGGCACGAGGAGACAGAAACCTCAAATAAGCTGGTAATCGGGGCAAATTTTGGAACGTGGGATTATCGGCACTGGAGAAGGCACCCGGTAAATACCCCGGTGCCAAGGAACGCCGTGCCGAAATCTAACGGTGATCAATGTGCCGTTGGCTGCCACGGCTCTTTTTTGAACAGAACCAATTATACTACCAATCTCACCATTTCGGGAAAGGCTATCCCGGTGACGGCCATGGGGAACAATTATTATCCCAATGGTCAGGTCTATTATCTACCCAACTGTGATGAGTATCCAGGCTTCGGCTGTGGCCCTGAAGGCACAATGTCCGACTGGCCTAACGATCCTGGTCCTCCCAGGGTCTTCTGCCTCACCTGCCACTTTGCTCATGGCGGGCCTTATTATGACGCGATTAGATGGGATTACTTGTTTGCAGTAAGTGCGGGGGACGGGAAAATGGTGGACGTAGTTAGAGTGTAAAGTAACAAATGGATTACCCCAGAATTTTATCTCTTAATTCCGCATCGTCGTCAACAATAGCTTCACCTCGTCTTACAGCATCAAAAATACCGGCACGACTCATACTTAAATATCTTCCTGCCGCTGCACCACTATAATTAAACTCACGTATTGCAAAAAAACAGGTCACGGTACGGGCCGACATGAGAGGTTCGATTCTCCTTCGTTGAAAAAGCCGTGCTTGATCTATTTTATAGAATCGGGTAACGCGTGTTACCAGGGTTTCCAGGGAGAGAGAAGCCCTTCCCAATGACACTGCTTTCTCCTGCCTAAGCAAGGCAAGAACAAACTCTCCACTGCTCAACACCCTGTCATCAAATTTTCTTCCCTTTTTCTTTCCGGTTTCAAGACCCTTAAGTGCTTAGAAATCGCGCTATATCATACACTTGGCAAGCTGCCGGAACCTGAATATCACCACAGAT
>JADFVM010000091.1 GCA_015222555.1 Pseudomonadota bacterium | reverse complement strand
GGGGGGGATTAATTGGCTTGAGATTTTAATTGATCTATTCTTTGTTTTGTTTTTAAAGCAGAACGCACTCGTACAACAAACTCATCAATATTTAATGGCTTAGCTATAAAATCAACGGCGCCTGCATTAAAGGAAAGCAGTAGCAATTTTGTGTCAGACATGGCGCTAACCATAATGACAGGCGTATCCTGAAATCTCTCTGTAGACTTTATCTTTTTGCACGCTTCAATGCCATCGGTGCCCGGCATGGCAATGTCCATTAAAACAAGATCCAACTCATAGCCCGTGTCAGGTGGCTCCGAACTTCCATCAATACCCAGAAGGTTGAACGCCTTATCTGCCGACTCTTCAAACAAAAAAGAGGATTCAGCGTAACCGGCATCGATCAACACTTGCTTAATAAGATCCCTGTTTGTTTCCATATCATCGACGATCAATATTTTCATATAAGTCCTGATTCGTGAATTGTTACTTTAGTGGGTAGATGGAAATGAGCAACACCTTTTTTACCCTATTTATTAAAATAGTCAAATAGTTCTCCTATTCCCAAAGCGAAGACGCTTCAACAGATTGCGCGATTGGTTTGGACGATTCAGTTGCGGGCAGAGGGGATCCGACGCGATGTGCCGCTCCTTTTATTAATTTATGCGCAGGGGAAGAACTAGCAATTTATTATTAGATAATATTATCGGTTTATTCTTCTTTTTTTCTCCAGCTCCAGATCAAGGGCATTCAGTTTTTCTATGTCACCCATCAACTTTTCAACAGTCGCTTTTAAACTGTTAATCTCATCATTCAATTTTTTGTTCTCACTTTTTAAGCGTTTTTCTTTTATTCTCGAGTTCGGTGTTTTCTTTGTTGTATCTTGTTCACCTTGCAGCCGTTCTATCTCTTTTAGCGCTGTTATCCAGTCTTGAACTTCATCTAAATCGGCAGCACGAGGTTCTACTGCGGCATATTTTTCAAGGCACTCTAATGCCTTAGAGTAATCTCTTGACGGGTTTCTATGATCCAGGTGGAGTAATGCAAGTTGCAGGTAGCTTTTTGAATGGACAGATAGGTTCGCCTTATCTCCCGTTTTTTCTTCAAGCTCTCTGATTTCATCTTGAAAACTTGCAGCCCCAAGTCGGGCGTTATGTTTTCTGGCGCCGTAATAGCTGGCCTCCGGCCTTTCAGACAGGGTCAGGCATCCGGATAGAATCGGGAAGGTTAAAAGAGTGATCAGTAATTTGTATATTATCGATATCCTCATCTACTAAGTTCGTCCTCTGTTTTTTAATCTCTTATTCTTCGGTCTACCATATAAGTGCTGCCAGGGATCGATTTAACATGTTCTTTCAGGTTGGCCGCCGACTCTCCCACCTGAATATGATCTCTGAAAGTACGTTTCTCATTTGTAACGACGGCAATGGAAATGGATATTATAGGGAACTCTCTTTCCTCCCCCTGACGTGTCTTGCCGGTAATGTAACCTCTGTACTTATCTGCATCATCATAATGGTCAATGATCATCTTATCAAATTTTTTAATTATATTCAGGCATATATCTTCATACCGTGTCACTGACGTTATAATGACAAAATCATCACCGCCGATATGGCCGATAAAATCGTCCTTCTCTCCATAATCGGCCATCACTTCTTCTATTAACAGGCCCGTTGCTTTGATAACCTCACTGCCACTGGCATAGCCGTAATGATCACTATAGACCTTGAAATTGTCCAGATCACAATAGACAAAGGCAAAGAGCGTGCCCTGGCTTATCCGTTTTCCCAGGAAATTTTCGATAGAAACGCCGCCAGGCAGGTTTGTAAGTGGGCTTGCCGCAAGGTGAATTTCCTTCAGGTTCTTTAACTGATTGGCCATGGCAGATAAATCAAAAGACAGCTCTCCAATTTCGTCTCTGTTATTTATTTTAGGAATATTTTCAAATTTACCTTCGGCTATCTGATGTGTGGCGACTTTCAGGCGATTAATGGCGCCCGATATATAGCGGGTAATGGACATGGCAACACCTATACCAAAGAGTACACTCAAAATACATAGCACGGCGATGACGGCAAATGCCCTGTCACCGATAGCGGCTGTCATGAGGGTTTTCTGATTTCTGTTCTGGTGCGCCTTTAAATTGATTTTTTTTATGAGCGAGATAAGCTCATCCTGCTTTTTCTTAATCTGACTCTCAAAACTGCTCTTTTTCTCTACCGTTGAGTTTTCAATGTCGCGAAACCAAGTCATGAAGAGGCCGTTATATTCATCGTGGAGCAATTTTAAACGGACTTTAGAGGCAGCATCTATATCGGAAAAGACTGAGATCTCTTCCATCTTATTTTTAAAGTCGTACATCCTTTCGTAAAAGACAGATTTCATGTCTTGAGATTTGAGAATGATATAACGCATTCCGTAGAGTTCCTGGGCAAGGGTACTATCGATCATCTTCTTTGTCGATTCGATGAGTTTGATGTCAGTATTGATAATACTTTCATTAATGGTGTTCAACTTTTCCAGGCTTGAAAGAGCGTATAGGGCGGTAAAAAACATTAACGCAGAAAGAGGGAAATAACCGAGTAACATCTTTTTTGCAATGCTGAGGCCAAGAAAATATGTCTTGATCTGTTTGATCATTTAATTATTTTTAAAATTATAATGAATGCTGTTTCTGACCAACTAAGAAAACTGCCTGGCAATAATGTAAGTGATTTTAGACGATGATAACTATTAGATGTCACTTCTGTCATGTATTAATTCCATACCCTATCCTAGGCTATTTTTCAATTTGATGCAATAGTTAAAGAAGTTCCTGAATGGAGGCTGTGGCTCTCATGACGCTTTCCCTCCCTTCCTCAATCGCTTCGTCTCCCCTGTCGAATTCCAGAAGCCCAAGATGTGCCAACCTGGGAGATAACATGACATCGGGAGGGTCTCCCCCCCATTCTGCTTCGCGTTATTCGATCCTGCATAATATTAATTGACCCGGCAATAACATCGAAAATGCCCGGGATGTCCTCACGGGATTCAAAAAGATGTGACATCATGGACGACGCACGGCTCTTGATTTCAGAGGAAAGTTTATTCAAAGCAGTTTCTTCCCCCTCATTTTTTTTAGCGACATCACCATTCCTGTTTTTTTCTGCATATGCTTACCGGCAATGCTGCCGTTGAGGTTGACTGCGATGACAATCTCTGTACCCAGGGCACGGCAGAGGGAAATCGGCACGGGATTCACAAGGCCGCCGTCTACGAGCCATTTTCCCCCCAGCTTGACAGGTGTAAAAAGTCCCGGTAAAGCGATAGAGGCCCTGATGGCGTCTGTGAGAGAGCCTTCTCTCAGCCAGACTTCATGACCTGTTGTCAGATCTGTTGCAACGGCAGAAAAAGGTATGGGCAGATCTTCGATGTTAATATCCCCGATGGGCTCACTGAAAAAGTCCATTAATCTCTTGCCTTCTATGAAGCCGCCTCTGGCAAGAAGGTTAATGTCCACGTAACGCAAGATGCCCCTTTTATCCATTCCGCTAACAAAGGTCTCAAGCATTTTAAGATTATTGCTGGCATAAAGGGCGCCAGCAAGGGCCCCTGTCGATGTCCCGCATATTATATCGGGTTTATTTAATGCCAAGCTCCGATAATTGCCTAATGACGCCTATGTGCGCCCAGCCACGTGCAGCGCCGCTGCCCAGTGCGAGGCCTACAATGGGGGCCTTCCTTTGACTTTTCGTATCTTCCGTCATGAGAGGATAATGACATATCAGAACTTGAAATAGTCAAAGTTGAAACTTGATTATAGGTAGCATAAACAAGAATTGTTCCCATTTTTCGGAAAGTTTCGAATGGTAAAAGGTAAGATTTTTCTTCCGGTGAGGCCCGGTAGGGTGCAATAACCAAAGGGCATTGCACCGGATTAAATGATAATCATCCGGCGTAATACGCTTCGCTATTACGCCC